>JAQUVV010000142.1 GCA_028693195.1 Lachnospira sp. | reverse complement strand
CCCTTGAAGACGACGAGGTTGATAGGTTGGAGGTGTAAGTACGGTGACGTATTCAGCTGACCAATACTAATAGGTCGAGGGCTTAACCGAAAAGGTTAGGTTTGTAAAAACGCTAATGAAATGCTGATCGAAAGATCGTATGGATAGAACAAAAAGAGATAAGTTATTCACAGAAGTGATGATTTACGGATGAATAGATAGATTTAATGTGCAGTTTTGAAAGAGCAATCTTTCAAGGATTTTCCTCGATAGCTCAATGGTAGAGCACTCGGCTGTTAACCGAGTTGTTGTAGGTTCGAGCCCTACTCGGGGAGTTTGTAAGAATATATCATGACTACTTGTCTATTCATTCTTATTAATTCAATAAGGCTCCATGGTCAAGCGGTTAAGACACCGCCCTTTCACGGCGGTAACAGGGGTTCAAATCCCCTTGGAGTCACTTTAACTAAATATGGCGACATAGCCAAGTGGTAAGGCGTGGGTCTGCAACACCCTGATCACCAGTTCGAATCTGGTTGTCGCCTCTATTGAAAGAGGGTTTTAATTAGCATAAGTGCTGATTAAAACTCTTTTTTCTTTTGTAAAAAATTGTATGCAAGTGTATGCAACATCAATGGGAATGCGCTGAAACTAATATAAACTTGTTTCATTCGAAATTCAGTTATGTTATAATGTTAGAAAAATCAATCAGGTGAAGTGAAATGAAAAAAAATAGAACAAAAATAGGGATTCTATTGATAACAGCATTGTTATCGGTTACATTTGCAGGCTGTGGAAAGAAGCCGGAAGCAGTGATTACATCAGATGGAGAAGATTTGACAGAGGCTTCGACAGAATATCCTACATTAGAAGTAAGTAAAGCAGAGAAGTTTACATATGAAGATCTGGTAGTTGGCAGTTTGAAGTATATGATGACAGAAGATACGGTGAAGGAAATGCTTGGAGCACCGGTCAGTTCATTTGAATCAAGTGAAACTACAGAGAATAGTACCAGTCAGCAGCAATATGCAGAGCATGTGTTGTCTTATAATGATATGACATTGATCTTCATGCCATTTGATGGAGTTTATAAGCTGACAGCAGCGGCCTCAGTCAGCAGTAAGGATGCATTTGCAAGAGGAATCAAGGTCGGAGACAAGCTGGAGGATATACAGAAGTTGTTTTACAGAGATACAAACTGCATGAATAACATCTATATGACTGAAGATAAGAGTACGGAATTGGGAAGATTCTTATATGGGAATTTTACAATGGATGATCTGGAAACGGTTAATACAAAAGAATCAATCAGCTATGGCTTGATTAATTATTCGGGATTTTCATCGCTGGAGAGTGCAGAAACGTATATTGTGGAATTCACATATTTTGATGGCACATATAAGAATGGGACTGCTTCAATTCACGATGATTTTGCTCAGCTGGCATTTGATATGGATAATTCTGGAGTGATTACAGGAATTAGGTGGTATTTTTATCCAGAGGAAGAATAATGAATCATGTAATATATAAATGTACAAGGGCTTGCGTCACTTAGATATATGTAAGGAAGGTATCTGAGTAGTGATACAAATATATAATACATAAAATGTGGAGGACATAATGAAAAAATTTTCTAGATGCGCACTGATATTAATTTTAGTGACGATAATAAGCGGAATAGCAGGATTTGTGTATGCGAATCAGACAACAATACCAATGTATTCATCAACGACTAGATTGTATGTTGTTCCAGGAGCATCTAATGAAGCTTCTGTCAGAGCAAAGGATGGCGGTTTAAATGATGATTTCATGATTATCTTTAAAAGTAATGTCGTGATTTCAGCAGCCCAGACAAAAGCGGGAACAACAGAAGATATCGCACAATATCTGACAATCAGTTCGCCAGATAATAGTAATATCATTGAAATTACCTGCACAAATCCAGATCAGAATACAGCAAAGAAGTATGCAGATGCGGTTGCGGTAACAGCTATTAAGACAACGAGCATTATTCCAGTTGAATCCATTCAGATTCTTTCAGAAGGAACATCCGATGGAATCGCAAAGAAGCTGGGAGTATGGGAGAAGACATTGACGGTGACAGGCATTGCAGCAGCGGTTGTTCTTTTTGCAGAGATTATCGTTGTTCTTGTAATCGGAGCCTTTAAGAATAAAGAGGATGATTATGATGATGAATTAGAGTATGAAAGAAGGTTTGGAAGATATGCGGCATTGCCAATATCTACAGTTCCAACATCAATTGATTCGAAAAGCACAGAAATCCCAATGAATTCATATAAATCAAAGGAAGAGAATTACACATCAGATTCAGATGTGCTAGCAGATATCGATACATTTGAAGCAGATGAAGAGATTGATACGCAGCTTGATGATGAGAGTATGAGTATGGAGCCAGAGGATGCAATTGTTCAAGCGGCTGCAGAAAAGCTTGCAAAGACTGTTGCAGAGATAACTAGAGAAGAGAACGAAAAAGAGCCAGTGATGCGGGAAGCAGCAATGACAAAAGAAAATGTTAATGAGTATATTGAAGAAGATGATGATATTGTAATCGAAGATGACGTCGATGATTTAGCAGATGAAGCAGAGACATGGACGGAAACCGGTAGTGCAACAATAGAACCAAAATCAGCAGCAAGAATATTTGGAAGAATACATAAGTAAAAGAGGGTGCCACATGTTTAGTGTAAATATTGATAAGTTAATTGATATGACAGAAACAGAGAGAGAAAGCTATCAGAAATTAGTGGATACATTTTTAATTGAATATGGGAAAGAATGCTCCACATTAGCGTTGATTGGTGGTGGAGTGAAGGCATTTAAGATGGCATCAATGTTTATGAAAGCCGGAAATCGCGTATTGTTCATAGATGGTGATACAACAACTGAGGTATTTCTTGGTAAGTATAAGCTCGATAAGAATTTAAAAGGCATTGTTGATTATATGACTAAAGAAGAACATAGTGATTCTTTAAAGGATGAGATGATCTGTGTGACCAATCATGAACAGATGGATATTATGTTTACGGGAGCATTGGAGGATCATGTTGTTACGCCGGAGGAAGAGAAGCAGATGGCGGAACTTTTAGAGACATACCAGAAGGATTATGATTATATTATAGTGGATTCTGATGATGAGGGAGAAATTGCAAAGTACTGTAAAGGAACACTGGTTATTATTGACGAGGGTGATTACAGTGAGATTTCTTCAGAAAACAGGGTTCAAGAACTTAATGACAAGGGTTGTAATGTATTGGGTGTGATAATTAATGAATGAAAATGTTGAGAAGTTTGTGAAGTGGGTTGAACAATCAGATAATATTGTTTTCTTTGGTGGAGCAGGAGTTTCTACAGAAAGCGGAATACCAGATTTTAGAAGTCCTGATGGATTGTATCATCTAAAGTATAAGTATCCACCAGAAACAATTATTAGTCATACATTTTATATGAGAAAACCGGAAGAATTTTTTGAATTCTATAAGGATAAGATGCTTTATCCAGATGCCCAGCCGTCGACAACACATTTAAAACTGGCGGAACTGGAACAAAAGGGGAAACTCAAGGGGATTGTTACACAGAATATTGATGGATTACATCAGAAGGCTGGGAGTCAGCATGTGGTAGAACTGCACGGCTCAGTGCTTCGAAATTATTGTGAACAATGTCATCAGTTTTACGGAATAGAAGCTATTCTTGAGACAGATGGGATTCCATATTGCTCATGTGGTGGCAGAATTAAACCAGATGTGGTTCTTTATGAAGAAGGACTGGAGGATCAGAATATCAGAGAGGCAGTTCGATTAATTCAGGAAGCTGACGTGTTGATTGTTGGAGGAACTTCGTTGGGAGTATATCCGGCAGCGGGATTGATTGATTATTATCGGGGAGATAAACTGGTGTTGATCAATAAGTCCGAGACACCGTATGATAACAGAGCGAATCTGCTAATTCACGATGCATTAGGAAATGTATTTGGACGAATATCATGAAATATAAGGTGGTTAGATTATGATTTATGAGGTCGGTGACATTGTACAGCTCAAGAAGAAGCATCCATGTGGAAGCTGTGAATGGGAGCTATTGAGAGTGGGCGCAGATTTTAAGTTGAAATGTTGTGGCTGTGGACACGAAGTGATGGTTAAGCGTTCAATGGTGGAAAAAAGCACAAAGAGCATAAGGAAAGCAGAAAAACAATCTTCGGAAAAGCATAATTAATACAATATATGTTGAAAAAGATTTCAAAAGGACTTGTAATTTATTTACAAATATGATAACATTTTATCTTGTGATATATATTTTCCTTGTTCCTTACTGTGATTAAGGGACCAGAGACCAGAAGGAGGTGCGACGTAAAATGAATAAGTATGAATTAGCATTAGTTGTTAGCGCAAACGTCGAGGAAGAAGTAAGAAATGCCGTTGTTGAACAGGTGAAAGAATTAATCACTCGTTTCGATGGTACAATTACAGATCCAGGTACTTGCGAAAAGAAGAAGCTTGCATACGAAATCCAGAAGATGAGCGAAGGATTCTTTGACTTCATTAAGTTTGAAGCTGAAGGAACTTGCCCAGCAGAAGTTGAAAGCAGACTTCGTATTATGGATAACGTTTTAAGATTCTTAATCGTTAAAGACGGAGAATAATTTTTGATGTAACGCTTACGGCTCTTTTATAGAAAAGGAGAATAAGTATGAACAGAGTTATATTAATGGGAAGACTGACCAGAGATCCAGATGTACGTTATTCACAGGGCGCAAATGGCTCTATGGCAGTTGCAAGATATACATTAGCAGTAGACAGAAGACGTGCCAGAACAGAGGGCGGCAATGAGCAGACAGCAGATTTTATCAGCTGTGTTGCTTTTGGCAGAGCTGGTGAATTTGCTGAAAAGTATCTTCATCAGGGAACAAAGCTTGTTGTTTCAGGTAGAATCCAGACTGGTAGTTATACCAATAAGGATGGTCAGAAAGTTTATACTACTGATGTTGTCGTTGATGACCAGGAATTTGCAGAGAGCAAATCTTCAGCGGCATCGAGTGAAGCTGCATATACACCTTCAAGACCTCAGCCTAGTGCAGAAGTTGGAGATGGTTTTATTAACCTTCCAGATGGTGTAGACGATGAGGGTTTGCCTTTTAATTAAAATAGGAGGTAACTTAGCATGCCAGAAAAGAAGTCTGAAAGACCAGAAGGTCAGATGAGAAGAAGACCAATGCGTAGAAGAAAGAAAGTTTGTGCTTTCTGTGCTGACGCAAATAAGGAATTAGATTATAAAGATGTTGCTTTATTAAAGAAGTATGTCTCTGAAAGAGGAAAGATCCTTCCTAGAAGAATCACAGGAAACTGTGCAAAGCATCAGAGAGCTCTTACAGTAGCTGTAAAGAGAGCAAGACACGTAGCATTAATGCCATATAGCATCGATTAATTCAGTATTTATCTGAATTTGCGGGTCTTGAGTGTGTGAGATGGCATACATTTGACACACTTCATGAATGAATTTAGAAGAGGTTATATCACCAGAAATGATGGTATAACCTCTTTTTTTGTGCAAAAAAAGAGTTAAGTACAGGCTAACAGGTATGTCAGCTGGGGATATTGGCTAAGTTGGCTAGAGGCGTATATGTCACATTTCCTTTATTATTATTGTTATATTAGATAGAGAGTCTTCTAAAATCAGATAAATTCAGAAGTTAGTTTTGCATTTAACTGGACAAAAATAATTCACAGAATGCGCAACCTTTCGTCACGTTTATTACGTATATTTTTATAGTGATAGAAATTTGGTAGAAATATGAAAATAGAGGAGATTATATATGAATCAGATAGATAAGAAAAAGAAAAGGAATAACAGAAGAAAAAAGGTTAGGCGGGAAAGAGTATTACTAATGATGCTGGGGGTATCTGTGTGCGTATTTCTGCTATTGTTGTGTGGAAAAATCATAGGAGCCAGTGAAGACCAGAATGAGTTATCTGAGACTGCGATAGTGGAAAGCACAGAAGGAAGAGATGCAGAGGATTTATCAGGTGAAGCAAATTCAAAGACGGGGGTATTGGAAAATAATGACAGTACAATAGTAAATAATGAGCAGGGAAAACTGGCGTTATCAACATCAGCCTACCTGGATGTGAAGTGGATTAATCAGAATCCAGAACTGCCAACGGGATGTGAGATTACATCATTAACAACGGTACTTCAATATTATGGATATTCTGTTTCAAAGACAACAATGGCGCGGACCTATCTTGAAAAGGGCTATGGCAGTTTTTTTGAACATTTTGTCGGAGATCCATTCTCTGAAATGGGATATGGCTGTATGGCTCAGCCGATTACAGATGCTGCGAACAAATATTTTACGGCTAATAAGATTAGCGCAACAGCACAGAATATAAGTGGCACAGAGTTTATGAATCTGTTGAATTATGTTAGTGTTGGAGATCCTGTGATTGTCTGGAATACGATGTATATGGAAGAACCCTATGAAGCAGAAGGATGGTATGCAGATGGAGAATATATTACCTGGATTGCTCCAGAACACTGTGTGGTGTTGATGGGATATGATCTGGACAAGAATGTGGTCTATGTGTCCGATCCTTTGGAAGGGATTAAAACTAGAAATTTAACACTATTTGCGGAGTATTATGAAGCTATATACTCACAGGCAGTTGTGATTCAATAGGCACTGTTCACATATATACGGCGCTAGACTGTGAAGATACTGAACGGTTGCGATAGACTTTAAATAGGAATGATGATATAATATAACCACTTGATTTTAAATGTGTTTGCTATGGAATGATTAGCAAAACATTGTGAGATGTATTAGAATTTATTAGACATGAGGCTGATTATGAAAAAAAGTGGTCGAAATGGACGAACATATAAGCCGGCAGGGGTATTGAAGTCATTCTTCACATGGCCATTGTTCGTTGCAATATTATTAGTGATTGTAAATATATTAGTGTATACACATAGTTCATCAGCAGGAATTCTTGTGTCAGCATTTACAGTGGTCTATCTGGTTGTACTAGCATTGACCATGTTATATCTGCGCCCAAGAATTATGCACGAGATGATTGAATT
>JAQUVV010000141.1 GCA_028693195.1 Lachnospira sp. | reverse complement strand
CTCCTCCTCCCGTGCTTTGTAGTATAGCTTCTTACAAGCATTATCTCATGGAGTAGAGGTTTTGAAAATCTTTCATTACTATTTGTGCCGCGCCCGAAGGCGCGCGGAATGGAGATTTTTATGAGAATAACAGATCTTTTAGATGTGAGAAGCATTTCTTTGAATGGAACTGCTTCGGATAAGACGGATATACTGAATAAAATGGTTGATCTGATGGTTGAAAGTGGAAAGATCAATGATAAAGAAAAGTATGCGAAGGGTGTGTTTGCAAGAGAAGAGGAAAGCACTACAGGAATTGGAGAAGGAATTGCGATTCCACATTGTAAATCAGATGCTGTGAATGCACCAGGGCTTGCAGCAATGGTAATTCCTGATGGTGTGGATTTTGATTCACTAGATGGTCAGCCAGTTCACTTGATTTTTCTTATAGCAGCACCCAATACAGAAGATAATGTGCACCTAGATGTACTCAGCAAGTTATCTATGCTTTTAATGAATGAGAAGTTTAATGATGATTTAAGAAATGCAAAGTCAGTAGACGAATTCTTAAAGATTATTGATGAAGCAGAAACAAATAGAGATGAAGAAGAGGCACAGAAACACAGACGTGCAGATATAGCCGGTGCAACAGGTGACACAACAAGAACTCCAGTAACGAAGTCAATCAAGATTCTTGCAGTGACAGGTTGTCCAACAGGAATTGCTCATACCTATATGGCAGCTGAGGCTTTAGAGAAGCAGGCTTCTTCGATGGGAATTGATATTAAGGTAGAGACAAGAGGGTCTGGCGGAGCAAAGAATGTATTGACACCAGAGGAGATTGCTGAGGCAGATGGAATTATTGTTGCAGCGGATACGAAGGTTCCTATGGATCGTTTTGCTGGCAAACTTTTAATTGAAACATCTGTGTCAGAAGGAATTAGCAAGCCAGAGAGGCTGATTGAAAGAATTATTAAGAAAGATGCAGGAATTTACAAAGCGTCTGGAACATCAGGCGGTGACGCAAGTCCTTCTACGCAAGAAAAATCCAGTGTTGGACATCAGCTTTATAAGCATCTGATGAATGGTGTTTCTCACATGCTTCCATTTGTTGTAGGTGGTGGAATTCTCATTGCCATTGCATTTTTACTGGATGATTACACCATTGACCCTGCAAACTTTGGTACGAATACGCCTGTGGCTGCATGGTTTAAGACGATTGGTGGCTATGCATTCAGTTTCATGCTTCCAGTATTAGCAGGTTATATTGCCATGAGTATAGCTGACAGGCCAGGACTTGTTGTTGGTTTTGTAGGCGGTTATATTGCAACTTTGGGGTCGACATTCGCTGATCCGATGGCAAAGACAACAGTTCCTTCCGGTTTCTTAGGTGCGTTACTTGCAGGTTTCGCTGCTGGATATCTGGTGCTTGGATTAGAGAAAGCCTGTGAGAAGCTTCCAAAGGCGTTGGATGGTATTAAGCCAGTGTTGATATATCCTTTAGCAGGTACACTTTTAATTGGTGTTTTAATGTGTGCAATTGATCCAGCAGTTGGAATGTTAAATTCAGGCTTAACAAATCTTCTAAACTCTATGGGCAACAGCTCTAAGATTTTACTAGGGTGCGTCGTAGGTGGCATGATGTCAATCGATATGGGTGGTCCATTTAATAAGGCAGCATATGTATTTGGTACAGGAATGCTTGCACAGCAGACAGAAAGCGGATTTATGATTATGGCAGCAGTTATGGTTGGCGGTATGATTCCTCCATTTGCCATTGCGATTGCAACTTTAGTATTCAAGAATAAGTTCACAGCAGAGGAAAGAAAGTCAGGCCCAGTGAACTTTATCATGGGATTATGTTTTATCTCAGAAGGTGCCATTCCGTATGCAGCTGCAGATCCGCTTCATGTCATTCCATCTTGTATCGTAGGTTCAGCAGTAGCTGGTGGATTGTCCATGGCATTTGGATGTACGTTACGAGCACCTCATGGTGGTGTGTTCGTATTTCCAACCATTGGAAATGTAGCTGGATATATTGCAGCGTTTCTTATTGGTTCCATAGTATCAGCAATATTGTTAGGAATTTTAAAGAAAAAAGTGTCGAAATAATTAGCATTATAAATAAAAATATAGTACAATAAAATTATAAAAATGTCGTGACTTTCAGAGCAAAAGTAAGTGGATTCAGAATAGAGATTCCTACATTGCAATTTTGCTTTGAACAGTTACTAATACAATAGGAGGTTTATGAAATGAAAGAATTTACTTATGTAATCACAGATCCAGAAGGAATCCATGCAAGACCAGCAGGTGCATTAGTGAAGGCAGCTGGTGCATTTACATCGAAGATCACAATCGGAAAAGATGGAAAAGATGTTGACGCAAAAAGAATCTTTGGTATAATGGGACTTGCTGCAAAGCAGGGGCAGGAGATTGTCCTGAAAGCAGATGGCGAGGATGAGGATGCTGCAATAGAAGGCTTAAGCACATTTTTAAAGGAAAATCTGTAATCGACTATCTGGTATAAGTAGAGATTAAAGGTGGAAAAACAGTGATTGAAGATTGTATAACGATGAAAGTGGTTTATCAACTAGGGAGTAGTCCTGAGAATAATCCATCCATGATTTTTCCTGTGAATTACGGATATGTAGAAGGTGTCTGTGATGAAGAGGGAGGAAGACAGGAAGTATACCTGTTAGGAGTTGATGTCCCAGTGGAGGAGTATGCGGGAGTTGTAATTGCTAAGATACATCGTGATAATAATACAAAAACATTGTGGATAGCTGCACCAGAGAATATACATTTCAACAGACAACAGATTGAAGAAATGATACATTTTCAGGAACAGTATTATGATTATGAAATCGAAATCATTAATGATGAAATCTGGGATGCTTATGATGAATGTGAGAAGAAGCTGGGATTCGATGTGCCAAGAAGTATGGCGAAGAATCTGCCGGAAGGAGTATATCACGTTGTTGTTATGGTGTATACACTGACGGACAAAGGTAGAATTCTTACAACACAGAGATCAAAGAATAAGACATATCCATTAAAGTGGGAAGTGACGGGAGGCTCCATATTAAAAGGAGAATCACCAGAATGTGGTGCGGTTCGAGAGTTATATGAGGAAACTGGTATCAAAAAAACTACAGCAGAATTAAAGCCGGTTTATAGTTTTGTGGATCGAGAACGCCATTCTATTTATCATAGTTATTTGAATATTGTACCAGATGATACACATGTTTTATTACAAGAGGGGGAAACCATGGATTACATGTTTCTGCCATATGATGAGTTTGTAGATTTCATAAAGTCAGATCGTTTTGTGCCTTCAGAACGAAGGAGATTTTTACAGAATGAAGATATTATAATTAAAACATTAAATCAGCAGGTTGGCAGAGTGTAATGCTCTGCCTTTTTGGCTTTATAAATATAAATGACTGTATTATTACATAGTCATTCAATTAAGAAAGGGGATTGGGATATGGATTCATCAAATTACAGAGAATTGGCTAGAAAATCGTTGAATGGCAGGTGGCCTATGGCGATACTGATTTGCTTGATTGGCACAATTTTAGGAGCGATGGGGTCGGATTCGGATGTTGAACTTACCTTTAATGAGGATAGGCTTATAGGACCAGTAGGCGTTAAGTTCAAATTCTTTGGAATAACGTGGACAACATCGAATTTTTCAGAGAATATGTTAAAGCTGTTGTCGGTAGCTGCAATGGTATTTATTGTCATTGAAATTGTTCGGTTTATTATTGGAGGAGCAATCGAACTAGGGATGTGTTCCTATTTCTCAAAGTCTGCATTAGGTTTGGAGGCAGGAGTTCAAGATGAGTTTCATTACTTTAATATTTTTCTGAAGGCATTTGCACTACGCTTCATGATGACACTGTTCATTATTCTTTGGACATTTCTTTTCATAATACCGGGTATTATTGCTGCATATAGATATTGTCTTGCACCGTATATTCTTGCAGAACATCCAGAAATGGATATATTTGATGCAATTAATGAATCAAAGAGTTTAATGAATGGCAATAAATCAAGAAAATTCTGTCTGGATTTAAGCTTTATTGGATGGGCAATTCTTTCCTCATTAACATTCGGCATTGGCTTCTTATTCCTTAATCCATATATGAAGATGTCAGAGGCACATTTTTACTTTTCATTAACAAGGCCTGGGAATTATCCAGAATATCAATTATAGAAAATGTATTAAGAATTCTTAATGTTGTGTCGATGTATTGTTTAGAATCTAATTTAATCGTTAGATATAAGATTATGATGTTAGAATGTATGATGAGTGATTCAGTATTTTTCATCAAGATTGGAGAAAAGTTATGAGAATTGTAAACAATACAGGAACATCTCTTTTAGATTTTCTAAATGATGATGTCAGTGTTCAGGATGTATTAAATAGGGGTGTAACTGGTTCAAAGCTATCAGCAGGAGCTAAGAAGACATTGGAGGATCATGGACTGACTATTGGCAATGCTGGTTCTACTGTTTCGAAGGATACATCCAAGTATTCAAGTATTAAGACCACGACAGAAGCTCTCCGTGATACGATTATTAATCTGACAAAGAAGGACTCTGATTCGATTCTGAACAAAGCAGAAGAGACGGGAGACACTTCAGATGCAGTAAAGCTGACAACTGATTTTGCTAAACAGTATAACGAAATGTTGATCGCAATGAAGGCAATGGGTGGAACTGGGAATACACAGTATGCAAAAGAATTGGATGCCCTGGTTGATTCGAATGCAGAGGCATTGAAGGCAATAGGTATAACCAAGCAGAGCGATGGAACCTTGAAGATTGATGAAGAAAAATTGAAAGCAGCATCTGCAAAGGATATCAAAGCAGCGTTTGCTGGAACATCAGAATTTGCAGAAAATGTTGCGCAGAAGAGTATCTATGTAGAAGCGAATGCAATATCAGCCATGTATTCTAGTACCATATCAAACTATGGAAATGCGGGTACATATACAGACTCAACCATGAGCAGCTTTCTGCAAAGTATTTAACGCGTTAGCAATGAGCCATGCACAAGAAAAGAAGAACGATTATCGTGGGAGCTAGTTCACAAAGATAATCGTTCTTCTTTTCTTGTATATGGCGAATGCCGTGATTAAGATTGAGCAAAGCTCAATCTTAATCGCATATGGTGCAATAAGAATACGTCACTGCAAACATGTTCACTTAGAATTTACATGCTTTTTTCTTGACCGCTTTTTTGCACTCGTCTATACTAATATAAGTGATTATACGAGTATCAGTCTGCTGCGTTGAATTGAAAGATTTATTTGAACAGGGACTTGAGAATCATATTATAAGAAAATAATAAGAAATTATGAAGAGAAAGGCGGATATATTATGTTAAGAATTGCAATGTTAACAAGTGGTGGCGACTGTCAGGCATTGAATGTAGCGATGAGAGGAGTCGCAAAGACACTATATAAGAATGTAGAAGAAGTAGAAATCTATGGGATGATGGATGGATATAAAGGCTTGATGTATAAGAACTATCGTCTTTTAGAAGAAAAGGATTTTTCTGGAATATTAACACAGGGAGGAACAATTCTTGGAACTTCAAGAACACCATTTAAGACCATTGAGGAACCAGATGCAGAGGGGAATAATAAGATTGAGCTAATGATTCAGACTTATAAGGATTTGAAGCTTGATTGTTTGGTTGTGCTTGGAGGAAATGGGTCTCATAAGACAGCAAATCTTTTATCTCAGAAAGGATTGAATGTCATTACACTTCCGAAAACAATTGATAATGACTTGTATGGAACAGATATGAGCTTTGGCTTCCAGTCTGCAATAGATATTGCTGCAAACACCATTGATTGTATTCATACGACAGCAGCATCTCATAGCCGTGTATTTATTGTGGAGCTGATGGGACATAAGACAGGATGGCTGACATTATATGCTGGTATGGCTGGCGGAGCTGATATTATTCTAATTCCAGAAATTCCATATAGTATTGATGTTGTTGTATCTGCAATCAAACAACGAAAAGAAACTGGAAAGAAATTTACGATTATTGCAGTGGCTGAAGGGGCAATTACCAAAGAAGAGTCAGAACTCTCGAAGAAAGAATTAAAGAAGTTAAGACTTGAGGAAAGTAAGAAATATCCATCTGCAGCATATAAGTTAGGAGCTTTAATCTCAGATGCAACAGGTCAGGAGGTCAGAGTAACTGTCCCTGGACATGTACAGAGAGGCGGTCAGCCCAATGCATACGATAGAGTACTTGCAACTAGACTTGGTGTTAAGGGCGCAGAATTGATTATGAAAGAAAATTATGGATTAATGCCATGCGTTCGTAATAATCAAATCGAAACAATTTCACTGAGTGAGGTGGCAGGTAAGACACGTATGGTGGAGCCTGATGCAGATATTATTACTCAGGCAAGAGAAATTGGACTTTGTCTTGGAGACTAAAAATCAGCATGACTCAGTATAAAGAAATGCACAATATGATAATGAAATATATTTTTGAAATGATGGATTTTGTGATTTGAATCCGAACGGAGCGTGATATATTATGGGTGAGAAGATAAGAAGGGTATATAATTTCGATTTTATGTATAAGCTTTCCAGTGATACGCAGCCAGATGATAGTGAGGATGATGTCAGTGCTACGGGTAAGAAAGGAAAGAAGGACAAAGGAAAAACACATAGCAAGAATGCTGGAAAGCCTGTTCGTGTAAAAAGAGAATATGAACCATTCTATGATAACAGAGAATTATCCTGGTTAAAGTTCAATGAGCGTGTACTTGAGGAAGCAGCGGACAGAGATGTTCCATTGTGTGAACGGCTGACATTTATGACTATATTTACCAGTAATCTGGATGAGTTTTACATGGTACGTGTTGGTTCGCTGCATGACCAGATGATCGCACGGAATTCTAGAGATAATCAGACACATATGACCGCTTCTGAACAATTGGAAGAAATCTACAAGAGAACAAGAAAGATGTATCGACAGAGAGATGCAGTTTACTGTGAGACCATGCAGGAAGTAGAAGATCATGATGTGAAGATTGTAAGCTATGGGGATGTGGAGCCAGTA
>JAQUVV010000140.1:4979-7099 GCA_028693195.1 Lachnospira sp. | reverse complement strand
CAATACCATAAAGAGCTGCCCAGGGATTGGCGCAAAGACAGCGCAGAAGCTGATTATTGAGTTGAAGGACAAGATTAGTCTGGAAGAAACATTTGAAACTGCAATGAGTCATAATCAGAAAAGTAGTGCGGTGGCAGATGTTATGTCCATACGTGATGATGCAATTCAGGCACTTGTGGCTCTGGGGTATTCCAGTAAAGAGGCAATATCTGTGGTGAAACAGGTGGAAGATGTGGAGAATAAAGACTCGGAACAGGTTTTGAAGGAAGCATTAAAGCAACTTGCAATTATGTAGGAATGTATTCTGCGTAGTTATACGGAATCTGAATATTTCAGTATACTAGAGATGAAGATTGTGAATGAAATGCTTTATGAGAGATTGTAATGGCAGGAATTAAGAGGAAATCATGGAAAAGAGAATTATTTCAACGGAATTCGTCGAAGAAGATGTGAAAATAGAAAATAATCTGCGTCCGTTGTGCTTAGATGATTATGTTGGACAGGAGAAGGTAAAGAATAATCTAAAGGTTTATATTGCAGCTGCAAAAGAACGTGCGGATGCATTAGATCATGTGTTATTCTATGGACCACCGGGATTAGGAAAGACTACTTTGGCGGGTATTATTGCCAATGAGATGGGTGTGAACATTAAGGTTACATCAGGCCCGGCAATTGAACGTCCAGGAGATATGGCTGCGATACTCAATGGACTAAAAGAAGGAGATGTCCTTTTTGTCGATGAAATCCATCGTTTGAATAGACAGGTAGAAGAGGTGTTGTATCCTGCAATGGAAGACTATGTGATAGATATTATGATTGGCAAGGGGCCTTCTGCAAAATCCATGCGTTTAGAACTTCCTAAGTTTACTTTAATTGGAGCAACAACAAGAGCGGGATTGCTTTCTGCACCATTGCGTGATCGTTTTGGTGTGGTTACGCATATGGAATTCTATTCGGTGAAAGAATTAGAGAAAATCATTATCCGCTCTGCCAATGTATTGAATGTGGATATTGACCAGGAAGGTGCTCATGAATTGGCAAGAAGGTCTAGAGGCACACCGAGATTAGCAAATCGTCTATTAAAGAGAGTGAGAGACTTTGCACAGGTGAAGTATGATGGACGAATTACGAGAGAGGTGGCAGATTATGCACTAAATCTTTTGGATGTGGATCGGGATGGATTGGATCGGAATGACAGATTAATACTGCATACAATTATTGATAAATTCACGGGAGGACCTGTGGGGATTGAGACTATCGCTGCTTCGATTGGTGAAGATAGTGGAACGCTTGAAGATGTGTATGAACCTTATCTAATTCAGAATGGTTATATTAATCGTACACCAAGAGGAAGGGTTGCAACGGAATTGGCATACAGAAATCTTGGTATTGAACAAATGTAGTGGATAATGTATACTTAATAATATATAATTATTCAGAACTGTGTAGAATATCTGGTGTTATACAACATATTTAACAGATTTCATGCATTAAGCAGAATGATTTAATAGAGTAGAAGTAGAGCACGGGAGGACATTCATGTCATCGAAGAATATTACAGAAGTGATTTTAGGCGGGAAAGTATTTAAGCTGAGTGGATATGAGAGCGAAGAGTATTTACAGAAAGTAGCAACTTATATTAACAATAAGCTTGCAGAATATAATAAAGAAGAGTCTTTTCGAAGACAATCAGCAGAAGTTCGTTCGAATTTGATGTATCTGAACATTGCAGATGATTATTTCAAGGCGAAGAAGCTTGGAGATGATATGCAGTCAGATATGGAGCATAAGGACAAAGAAATCTATGATTTAAAGCATGAGCTGATTGCGGCACAGATTAAAGCAGAAGCTTCAACCAAAGAAATTAAGGAATTGAAGAGTGAAATTACCAAGTATCAGAAGAATATTGTGAAACTGGAAACGGAATTGGAAGATTTAAGAAAGTAAGAATGAGGGGGCTGTCGCACTAGGACACACGAATGTATAGTGCTACAGCCTGTTTGTGTCTAAATGGGAATATGAGGCTAATTATGAAAGCAATGAATTTATATCATTATAATAAAGAAAATGCAGAAAAGGTTGAAATTCTTGCTCCAGCAGGTTCTTTTGACATTATGAAG
>JAQUVV010000140.1:0-4969 GCA_028693195.1 Lachnospira sp. | reverse complement strand
GTGCATTTGCTGGGAATTTTCATGAAGAGGAATTGATAGAGGCTATTCATTATGCGCATCAGTTTGACAGAAAGATTTATCTAACGGTCAATACGCTGCTAAAGGAAAGTGAAATCAACAGCAGACTAATTCATTATCTAAAGCCGTACTATGAGGCGGGACTGGATGCTGTGATTGTTCAGGATTTTGGAGTATTTGATCTGATTCGAAAGCATTTTCCAGATCTTCATATTCATGCCAGTACACAGATGACACAGACTGGGCCAGAAGGTGCCGAGATTCTATATAAAGCGGGAGCTACAAGAGTGGTTACCTCCAGAGAATTGAACTGTAGTGAAATTAAGGCGATTCATGACCGCTGTAATGTGGAAATAGAGAGCTTTGTGCATGGTGCTCTTTGTTACTGTTATTCTGGACAATGTTTGATGTCCAGCTTTAATGGTGGTAGAAGCGGGAACCGCGGACGTTGCGCGCAGCCATGCCGCCTGCCTTATGATGTAGAAGGCGTGAATACACAGGGAAAGAAATATGTTTTGAGTCCCAAGGATATGTGCGCGCTGCCAGTGCTTCCTGATGTGGTTGAGGCAGGAGTCTACTCTTTGAAGATTGAAGGTCGTATGAAGAATGTGACTTATGCAGCAGGAGTAACGGCAATTTATCGTAAGTATGTTGATATGTACCTACAGAATGGAAGAAAGGGATACCATATAGATGAGGAGGATATGAATCATCTGATGGATCTTTATAATAGAGGCGCATTTACAGAAGGCTACTATACCCGAGATAA
Source organism: Lachnospira sp. (assembly GCA_028693195.1). Taxonomy (GTDB): domain Bacteria; phylum Bacillota; class Clostridia; order Lachnospirales; family Lachnospiraceae; genus Lachnospira. Next base: position 4,182 of record JAQUVV010000140.1, on the reverse strand, counting down.
AGGGGAACAGATGATTTCACTTACCAGACCGAATCACATGGGAACGAAAGCATTGCGAGTAGTGGAGAATGTGAATGGAAGAATTACATTTCAGGCGCTGGAGCCAATTCATGCACATGATGTATTCGAGATAGATAAAGAACATTCGTTTTCCAGTGGGGAAGCAGTTCAGACAGGGGAAAGATTCGTGGTGAATCTGCCAAAGAGGTATCCATTAGCACCAGGAACAGAAGTTTATCGTACAAGAAACGATATGCTGACAGAATGGGTGAAGAATTCGTTTGTAGGAGAGCATCTCAAGGTGAAAGCAGATATGTCCTATACTGCAATGACGGATTGTCCAATGTCTCTGACAATATATACGCAAGATGAGAGCGTCACCATAGAAGGACCAATTGTAACAAAGGCGATGAAACAGCCAGCGTCAGAAGAAAAAATCATGGAACAGCTTAGAAAGCTGGGAGATACGATTCTGGAAGCGGAGCATATTGAGGTGATTCTTTCGGAAGACGCATTCGTTCCTGCTTCACAGTTGAATGAACTAAGAAGAGAAGCGGCAGGTGAATTGGTTCGACTTTTGAGAGAGCGTGGGAGCAGGACGGCAGGAGAAAGACTCTGCGAAGTTGCAAATACTGACATAGATTCACTAACAGATAGAGATGCAGATGAGAATTTGGAAAATAAGCAGATTCAGTCAAAGTCTGAGAATGATATGGTTTCAGAATGTGATGGCGATCAGGATTGCAGTGGAATCAAGAAGCATGTGCTCATAGAGAATTTAAATTTATTGGATGTGATTCTAGAATATGATTCTGTAACAGAAGTTTACTTTGATTATAATCTCATCTATGAGAACGAAGAAAAACTGATACAGGTATTGAATCGAATTCATGAACATCGTAAAAAAGCAATTCTTGCATTGCCACATATTCTAAAGGCAAAGAATGAAGAATTATTTGCAAATATGATTGATAAAGCGGAAGCAATGAATCTAGATGGATATTTGGTTAGAAATATGGAAGAATTAGGGCATCTAGGTAAAATAAAGACAAAAAGTTTTGTTTATACAGACGCAGGATTGTATATTGCCAATACCCATAGCAAGAAACGATTGATACAGTTTGCAGCAGATGCGGGCGTGAACATTGAGAGAATGACGCTTCCATATGAGCTGACGGCAGGGGAACTTGAAACTGTAGCACAGCAGGATACAGAATTGATGGTTTATGGTCAGATACCGATGATGTTATCAGAACAATGCGTGAAAAAAACATTCGGTAAATGTGATCATAAGAACGGATGTATTCACATTGAGAGCCAGGGAAATCAATATTTGGTACAAAGTAGATGTCGTTTCTGTTATACTATTACCTATGACATAAGAAAGTTAGATATTCGATGTGCAGAGGAGATTGGAACAGTTGTTAGACCGGGCAGTGTCCGCATTGAATTATCTGATGAGTCAGAAGATGAATTAAGATTGATATTAGAGGATAGGATGTTGTCTGATACACAATCTCTGGGACATTTTTACAGAGGTGTAGAATAGACTGATATTGTATACATAAAGGAGAACGGATCATGCAGTCCATATTTATAGAACTTTCAAAGTATATCTTTGCATTTTTATTAGCATTTTATGCGTTAGGGGCATATAGAGGTGCAGTGCTTAAGAATGAACATAGAAGAAAAGCGATTTATGCGTATCAGAATATTTTGATGTTTGTTATTCATTTTTTGGGGTTCTTGATTTTATATATGCTCAGTGATGACATGAAGTTCATTATTCTTTATTTTGTTCAGTTTATCTATTTCATGATTGTGATACTGGTTTATGATGTCCTTTATCCGAAAGCATCCAGACTGTTGGTTAATAATATGTGTATGTTGATGGCAGTTGGTTTCATTATGCTTGCGAGACTTAACTATGATTCCTGCGTGAAGCAGTTTATGATTGCAATTGGTGGTACAGTTATCACCTTTTTTATTCCATGGCTTCTAAAGAAAGTAAAGAGCTTTCGTAACTTTGGCTGGGTATACTGTGGAATTGGATTGGCGCTGCTAATATTTGTCCTTTTGGGAACAGAAGTCTACGGGGCAAATCTGGTGTTATCCATTGGCGGAATTTCAGTTCAGCCAGGTGAATTTGTTAAGATATTATATGTGATGTTTGTGGCATCCATGTATAATAAATCCACAACCTTCAGACAGGCGGTAATTGTTACAATATTTGCAGCATTGCATGTGGTTATTTTGGTTCTTTCAACAGATTTGGGAGCAGCATTAATATTCTTTGTTGTGTATATGATGATGTTATATGTTGCCACAAGAAAAACATGGTATCTCATCGCGGGTACAGGAGCTGGTTGTGCAGCCGGATTGGTTGCTTATAAGCTGTTTTCCCATGTGAGAGCACGTGTTTTGATATGGAGAGACCCATGGAGTACCATTGATACCAGCGGGTATCAGATTTGTCAGTCATTATTTGCCATTGGCATGGGTTCCTGGTTTGGCTATGGATTGGGAAAAGGCATGCCATATGAGATTCCTGTAGCAACGAAAGATTTTATGTTTTCAGCTTTGACAGAAGAATTTGGAATTGTTTTTACAATGGCATTACTTCTAATATGCTTAAACAACCTGATTCTGATGATGAATATTGCATCCAGATGTAAGACACTTTTTTACAGGCTGGTAGCGGTTGGGCTTGGCGTGACCTATGGATTTCAAGTGTTCTTAACAGTGGGAGGCTCAATGAAGCTGATTCCAATGACTGGGGTAACGCTTCCGTTCGTAAGTTATGGTGGAAGTTCCATTGTGAGTTCGCTGATTATGTTTGCACTGATTAATGGAATGTATAATATGAGACAAGATGAAGGTGAATTAGACCATGAGAGAAGAACAAACAAGAAAGCAAGTAGAAAAGTCAAAGAAGCAGGGAAAAAGCGCACCAGCAAGGAAGACTACCAATAGAAAGAAAAAGGGTGGTCAGAGTGATATTCTGGAAAGCAAAGAAAAGGGCCTAAGAAATAAAGAAACCAATATTATCTCTTTTGTATTTGTGGGATTATTTTTTGTGATGATCGGATATCTGATTTATTTTAATGTTGCGCTTGCACCAGATGTGATTAATAACAGCTATAATCATCGGATTGATAATCAGGAGCAGAAGGTGATTCGTGGAGATATTGTCGCCAGTGATGGAACAGTGCTTGCAACCACAGAAGAGGATGAGAATGGCAATGCGACCAGAGTTTATCCTTTCGATAATCTGTATTCTCATGTGTTAGGGTTGAGCGGCGAAGTAAAGTCAGGACTGGAGTCTTCTGAAAATTTCTATTTGCTGTCTGGAACTGATAATATATTTGAGAATTTAACCAATGATATTACCGGAGAGAAGGCAATGGGAAACACCGTGGTCACGACGCTTGTTCCTGCATTACAGCAGGCAGCATCGGAGGCGCTGGGAACCCGTAAGGGTGCAGTGGTAGCAATGGATCCGTCTACGGGAAAGGTTCTTGCCATGGTATCAAAACCGGATTATAATCCTAATAAGGCATTGGAAGAATATGAAGAATGGCTGACTTATGATACTGCGGATTCAGTACTTTTAAATCGAGCAACCCAGGGACAGTATCCACCTGGTTCAACATTTAAGATTATCACGGCATTGGAATATATCAGAGAGTATGCAGATTATGAAAGTTACAGCTTTGACTGTACTGGTAGTGCATATGTGGAGGGTGGAACTTCAATCCCTTGCTTTAATAATACAGTTCATGGACATGAAACATTGAAGACAGCATTTGCAAATTCCTGTAATTCAGCATTTTCTACATTGGGACTCATGCTAAATCCTGCTTCATTCAGAAATTTGTGTAATACATTTATGTTTAATTCTAATCTGCCAATTGGCATTGAATATAGTTCAAGCAGCTTTACACTGGATGGAACTTCTGGAATCAGCGAGATTCAGGAAACATCCATTGGACAGGGAAAGACGATGATTTCACCGATTCATAATCTGATGATTGCTGCATCAGTTGCCAATAACGTCGTGATGATGTCTCCAATGCTGGTTGATCACATCGAATCAGCATCAGGGAGTGTTGTGGAGCAGTATAATCCAACAAGCTGTGCAACGGTGATGACAGAAGATGAGGCAGCGGTACTGACGGACTA
>JAQUVV010000139.1 GCA_028693195.1 Lachnospira sp. | reverse complement strand
TCGCGATTTACTGTTTTAAAGGATGTTGATGATTCGTTATAAATAACTTATCAAAAACGATTCGCTTTATTGAATAATTCTTAAAGAATTTTCAAGGTTGTTTTACTGTTCAATTATCAAAGTTCATCGCCATCTCAAGTCGTTTGTCTTGCGACAGCTTTAATAGAATATCATCTGATTTCATGTTTGTCAATAAGTAATTTTATTTTTTTACATTTTTTTCAAACGCTTCTATATATTGTTATTTCACATTGAATTAGACCTGTATATGCGTTGTATTCAATGTTCAATTGTGCATTATTACAATATGAATAATGCAAACGGAGAAGGAGGGATTTGAACCCTCGCGCCGTGTTACCGACCTGCACCCTTTCCAGGGGTGTCCCTTCAGCCTCTTGGGTACTTCTCCAGGGATGAATATATGTATATCTTCAATTAATAAATACATTTGGAAAAATAAAACCACTTATTATCACATAAGTGGTTTTACATAAGCGGAGAGGATGGGATTCGAACCCATGCGCCCGTGAAGACAAACGGTTTTCAAGACCGCCCCGTTATGACCGCTTCGGTACCTCTCCATATTGTGTTGTGTCGCTCAGCGACTTGATTATATTATCATCTTGCTTTCTTATTGTCAACACTTTTTTCCAACTTTTTTCATCTTTTTATCTTTTGTCTTTTTTGACCTTTACTCAATCCTAATCCAGCATTCTATATTATGAGTTCTGCTCCTGTTTTTTATACATCAACTTTATTTCATTTTAATCTAATTTTGCAAAATCATGAAACAAAGGGTTTGCGTATACGTAGTATGCATTTTCCTATGAAGTCAAAAAGAGCAGGAGAACCAAATCATCTCCTGCTCATATAATACCGCAACTACTTACTGTACGTTATTGTTATTATTATTCTGATTCATATACTGATTCTGCTGTGGTGCCTGCTGGTTCATGTCCTGCCCCTGCTGTGGTGCCTGCTGATTCATATACTGTCCCTGCTGTGGTGCCTGCTGATTCATGTACTGCCCCTGCTGTGGTGCCTGCTGGTTCATGTACTGTCCCTGCTGTGACTGTCCATTCTTAAGTATGTACTTTTTAACAACTAACTCGTCAATCCACTTCGCTGCAACTAATACAATTGCTAATATGAATTCAAAATACATTCCTACAGAATAGCTGATCTTCACAAGGCTGCTATAATCTCCCATAGACTTCAAGCTCTTAATATCACTGTTACCAACAATCAATGCAATAATAAGGAATAATAATGCTGCGCCTGACGCCCCTAATGCACCTAATTCAAACTGCTTATTTCCCATGTAGCCTGCAAGGAAATACAGAACACCTGCTGCAATAACAGCAAGCAGGAAAAGAATTCCCATTACATTGAATCCAACAAAATTACATGCATCCTGCATCCTGTGTTACAGAATATCCATAAATCGTAACCTTTGCTGAACAGAATGGCAGAAACACGCAAATAAATGCAAGCACTGCTGCGCCAACTCCTACCCAGTTGATCAGTTTCATTTTTTCTTTGTTCATCTAACTTCTCCTCATATTATAAATATTTTATAAATTCCATTATATATTTATTTTAAATATACGTCAATCCTTTTAAATGTTTAAAAATAATTTTGCAATATCAAGATCCTCCGGTGTTGTTACTTTAATATTGTGATAATCTCCCATCACTAATTTCACATCAGCATCCGTATACTTCTCTACTACCATTGCATCATCCGTAATATTACCTTTCTGGACATCTGCATACATTTTCTTATACGCCTCATAAATCAGTGCTGTCTGAAAAGCCTGCGGTGTCTGAATCTGCCAAAGCATCTTTCTATCAGGTGTGTGCGATGCAAACCCCTCTGCATCCGCCACTTTTATTGTGTCCTTGACTGGAACTGCCGCGATGCACGCCTGATATTGGCCAGCTCCATCTATGCAGCGTTTTATCACATCTTCATTCACGCATGCTCTAGCTCCGTCATGAATCAAAACATTTCCAATATTTCTGTCATGAACTTGCTTTAATCCCTGAAATACTGAATCATAACGTTCTTTTCCGCCTACAACAATACTCGACACCTTTTTTAAATTGTATTTTTCTACAATTTCAAAACGGCAATACTCCATATACTCATCTGAAGCAACCAGAATAATATCGTCTATATCACTACATTTTTCAAATGCATCAATGGTATAAAAAAGGAGCGGTCTGCCCCCCAACTGAATATACTGCTTTGGAATATCGCTCTGCATTCTGCTGCCTCTTCCTCCTGCAAGTATGATTGCTGTATTCATAGCATCCACTCCTTTTATAAATTATACTCTCTCTCCAAGCTTCAAATTCGGAACTGCATTCAAGTCATATCCATGACGCACTCCATTCATATAATCATAATATGCTGCAGCACCAATCATTGCTGCATTATCTGTACACAGAATTGGAGATGGGGAATAGAATTGAATTCCATTCTTCTTACACTCATCCTGCAATGCTTTTCTTAATGCAGAATTCGACGCAACACCTCCTGCAATCGCCAGCTTCCCAACCCCTGTTTCTTTGGTCAGCTTGATTGCTCGCGATACTAATGCGTCCACAACCGCCTTCTGGAATGAAGCAACTAAATCTGCCTTATTAAACTCCTCTTCCTTCATCTCACAGGAATTAATGTAATTGAGAACCGCTGACTTTATTCCACTAAACGAGAAATCATATGGAGCATCATCCACATGTGCTCTTGGGAATTTGATTGCATCTGGATTTCCTTCCTTCGCAAGCTTATCCACCTTCGGTCCACCTGGATATCCTAAACCAACTGCTCTGGCGACCTTATCAAATGCTTCTCCAGCTGCATCATCTCTAGTTCTTCCTATAATTTCATACTCTCCATAATCTTTTACGTTTACCAGATGTGTATGTCCACCTGATACAACCAGTGCTACAAATGGAGGCTTTAAGTCTGCATTTTCAATATAGTTTGCCGAAATATGCCCCTCTATATGGTGAACTCCAACCAACGGTTTCCCTGTTGCAAATGCAATGGCCTTTGCCTCAGCCACTCCTACCAGAAGTGCGCCAACCAGCCCCGGACCATATGTAACACCAATAGCCGTGATATCATCCAATGTAACATTAGCCTCTTTTAATGCCAGTTCTATTACCTTATTAATATTTTCAATATGCTTTCTAGATGCAATTTCAGGAACAACACCTCCATACATCGTATGAATATCAATCTGCGAGTTAATCACATTAGATAAAACTGTTCTTCCATTCTTTACAACTGAGGCCGCTGTTTCATCACATGAGCTTTCAATTGCAAGTATTAACACATCTTCCTGTTTTTCCATCTTAATCTCCATTCTTCCCCCGTAAATCTATAACACCACATCAGCATTATTCTTTAATATCTTCCGGAGAAATCAATTCCCAGTATAGGATTTTCCAGCGTCCCTCTGCATCCTTGCGCAATACGAATCGATTATATGAATATTGCAGTTTCGAGTTATCTCGAATATAGTAGACTAGGTTTATAGACGCATAGTCCTTCCCATTCATTGTTGTATACTTTGTATTACTGCTTCCTTCTATCTTAAAGTCGCTTATATATCGACTTATTTCTCGATATGAGCTCACTTCCCTTTGCAATGCATCCAAAAACTCTGCTTCTGTCTGCTTTCCTTTTAGCTCATCATCAAACAATACTCTTGCCTGCTTCCCAAGCTGAGCAACCTGCTCGTCCGTTGTATTCGTTTCATAATATGCCTTTGTGATTTCCGCATAAAGCTTCACCACTTCCTTAGGTGCTTGCGGATAATTTAAAGAAATATCTTTTGCCGTCAATGACGCAAGCTTTGGATTATCAATTGCCTGCTGTGTCGCGTCCACCGAAGGTGTTCTATTCGCAAGGTAATAATAATATCCCAGACCTGTTACAACCATCAGCAATACAACAATCATTGTCTTCGTATATTTCTTCATCCCGCACCTCCTTATCTAAATCGCTTCTTATATTAATATTAAGCTTCATCCTCAAACTTTAATTCCACGCTCTGTCCGTCAACTGCCGCGCACACATTACTATAAATCCCTTTAATCCCATCCACAAAATCCTTCGGTCTTACCAGTGATGGACTGTAATGTGTAAGCCACATTTCCGAAACCTTTGCTTCCTTTGCAATCTGAGCCGCTTCTTTAAATGTCATATGCTTATACTCACGAGCCTTGCTTTCCTTACCGCTCTCTCCATACATCCCTTCGCATATGAACAAATCCGAATCTGTTGCATTCTCCACAATGGATTTTACCGGTCTGGAATCTGTGCAATAAGTAACTTTTAATCCCTTGCGCGGATTACCCATGACCATATCCGGTGTGTATGTCTTTCCATCGATAACCACTTCTGTTCCATGCTGCAGTTTATTCCATTCCTTACATGGAATCTCAAGTGCTCTCGCTTTATTTACATCAAATTTCCCAATTCTTGGAATACTGATTGAGTATCCATAACAAGTAACCGCATGATTCACTTTAAATGCATCAATCTCATAACCATTGATAGAAATATGCTGTTGCTGCTCTGTTAATTCTATCATCTTGACCTCAAATGGAAGTTCTGGCGCAATGACGCGTAATGCTGAAACCACTCTAGTGAGTCCCTTAGGCCCAATGAGTGTAATTGGCTCTTTCCGATCAGAATTCCCAATAGTCAACAATAGACCAGGAAGTCCACTAATATGATCCGCATGGTAATGTGTGAAACATATCACATCAATGGGATTAAAGCTCCAGCCTTTCTCTTTAATTGCGATCTGGGTACCCTCCCCGCAATCAACTAATAGGCTGCTGCCATTATATCGTGTCATCATAGATGTGAGCCACCTACCCGGCAGTGGCATCATTCCACTAGTTCCTAACAAACAAATATCTAACATATATATCTCCATTTTCACACTATCCATAGCGGATAAATCTGATTACTTCATTAACTTTCAATCATAAAATACCGTAGTTTGCGCATACTTTGTGCACCATAACTATACACCATACCCATAGGATAATCAATTATCCCTTTGTATAATCAATTATACTTTTTACATGGTCCATACTACTTTTGTGTCGCAATACGACTATACATACATTTACTGATATATTTTCGACATGACTATTGCATCTTCCACTGGACGTTCATAAAAGCGTTTGCGCGTTCCTATGTTGGTATATCCCATGGAATCGTAAAGATGCCTGGCTGCTTCATTACTTTCGCGCACCTCCAGAAAGAAAATAGATACATCCATACGTCTGCCTTCCTGTTCCATCGCCTCCATGAGCTTTCTTCCGACCCCACATTTTCTGTAAGTCTCTGCAACTGCCATGTTGGTAATATTCCCCTCGCCAAGCACAGTCCACAATCCGCAATATCCTGCAATGCTGCCATCTTCTGTTTCAGCAACCAGATAAATATTCTCCGGTGTCATGCACGCATCTAAAAAGGATTTCTCTGACCATGGAATTGAAAAAACTCTTTTTTCAATTGATTCCACTGATGAAATATCCTTTTCTTCCATTTTCCTAATTGCAAATGTGTGCTCGCTCATATATTTCGTCCTTTATTTCGATTGATTCATTTTCTCGCTTAATTCGCGTTCTGCCTGAGATGGTCTAAGATAGTCTGGCTTTAATGCATCAGCACTCATAATTTCTCCTGCCTGTGCTCTTACAATCGCAGCCATTGCCACTGATGCCGCCCTCTGACTATTCATATGTGCTGGGGCAAATGTAGCATTTACTGTTAGGTTCGACTGCAATATCTCCATGGCAACAGCAATTCCATCACCAACGAACATCACATCCTCATTCATCTCATTCAGTTCTGATACAAGTTCCTCATATGATAACAGACACTGATCCTTTATCGTATCAAGCTGTCCATTCTGATTAAATCGATATAATGCACAGTATAAATGCTTTCTCTTGGCATCCATAATTGGACAGATTACCTGTGTGCAACCATACATATTATATGCCATTCCCTCTAACGTTGGTACCGCAATCATATCTTTGTCTGTTGCAAGCGCCAATCCTTTTCCTGTTGCCGCTCCAATTCGAAGTCCGGTAAAAGAACCTGGTCCTACAGAAACCGCATAATAATCAATATCCTTTACATCTGTTTCCGTCATCTTGCAGATTTCATCAATCATTGGCAGAAGTGTCTGTGAATGAGTCTTCTTATAATTAATCGTATACTCTGCTGTCAGAAGCTCCTCTGACATAATCGCAACAGAAGCTGTCACTGCTGAACTTTCAATTGCTAATATCTTCATTATTTTCTCCATTCTTACCTGTACACCGATTTCTAATCAAGTATCGTTAATTAAGAAACGGCGTACTGGCCAATCACTTCAATCTGGCGATAATCAAACCCCTTCTCCAGATTCTTCTTAATTGTAATATACACTGTTTCTTCTGGAAGAATCTCACGAATCAAGTTCCCCCATTCCACCAGGCATACTCCATCGGAAAAGAGATACTCTTCATAGCCAATCTCATCCATCTCTGATACATCGCCAATCCGATATACATCAAAGTGATAAAGCGGTATTCTTCCCTCATGATATTCCTGTACAATGGTAAATGTTGGACTACTGATTGGTTCGTCGATCCCCAATCCTTTTGCAAAGCCTTGTGTAAATACTGTCTTGCCAACGCCCAGATCTCCTTCCAGACAGAAAATCTGTCCCGACTTTGCTTCCTGACCCATAGCAAATCCCGCATCATAAGTTTCTTTCGCACTATATGTTTCTATGTTCACTCTTAACCTCCATGCTGCGACTACAATTATTATGCTCTTTTCGCTGCCTTTTTCGCTTTCTCCATATCCACCTTAATCTGAAATGGCTTTAGTTTCTTTTCGGCAATATCCATAAAAGGTTCCAGCTGATCTCCAAGGCATCCGATTGGAATCACATTTGCACGAACTGCAGTCAAATATAATACAATCGATTTCCCAGTAAACTTAATCTTGTAAATATCATCCCAGAGCAAATCCTCAGAAACTTCTCCTTGACTTAACACCATCTTTTCTTCTGTCACAGTATATTTCACAGGTTCCT
>JAQUVV010000005.1 GCA_028693195.1 Lachnospira sp. | reverse complement strand
ATATGATTGGCATCTAGCCATGGATCTTGTCCACCGCATGCATGATAAATTCTAGGTTTATCCACATTTTTCTCAATTAACTGGTTCGCAATGTAGGTAAGTCCATATTGATTTTGATGTAAATCTCCATCTCCAAAAAGTCGAATTCTGTTTATTGATTTAGCTCCTCCATCATTTGGAAAATCGGCATCTGCTTTATCGCCCGCTGAAAATGCACCAATGACACTGAACTTATCTGGATTTGATAGACCCACATGAAAACATCCATATCCTCCGTTGGAAAATCCCGAGATATAATTATCCTCTCTCTTTGATGAGATACATGAAAACATATTGTGTATTAAGACTGGAAGTTCTTTTCCCATATAGGAACCAAAGCGGTCACCGTAATTCATATCTACAAAACAGGATTCATGTGCTGTTGGCAGTACAACTGCTATATGATATTTTTCTGCATGTTCTACGATTGGGGAATGATAGAGCCATGCTTTATGATCTCCGCTTCCACCATGATAAAGCCATAGACACTTTAATCTTTCCCCATCTTTTATTTTCTCTGGAAGAATGACTGTGCAATCAATACTGTACTTTAGATACATGGAAAAATGATTGATATTCATTACTGGCATAAACTGTCACCTCCCTAATTTATATACTGACTTTCATTTTATCCTTCTGATTCACTATAGATTGATTCTCAGATTTCTGATTTAAAATGATTTTTATTGTTTCTTCTACGCATGAATCCCAGTATTTCCAATCATGATTTCCTTCTGCCGTCTGATATTTTACATAATATCCTTGATCCCGCATATTCATGTACATCTGGTCGCTCATATGTAGAATTCGGTCTGATAATCCACAGTATAGATAAAATCTGGTTGCATTATCCACATTCACACTGAATTGTTCCTTGTAATTGTGGACTTTCTCCATCAAATCATAATTTCCTGTTAATAACTTTTCTCTATCACCAAATACCGGTTCAAAATCAATCCCTCTTGGATTGTCGAATCGTTCAATCATATCCATTAAACCCGAATAGGAAAATACTGCAGCATACTGATCTGGATTTTCCAGTGCTGCATTAACTGCACCATATGCTCCCATAGACATCCCCGCAATGAATCGATCTTCCTTTTTTCTAGAAAGCGAAAACCATAATTCACATTTGCGAATCAGTTCTTCTGCAACAAATGTATAATAATCCTTCCCATTGACATTATTTATGTAACATTTATTATTTCCTGAAGGCATAACAACAGCAATATCTTTATTGTCTACATAATCTGCAATTCTTGTCTTCGTTATCCATGAAGAATGATCTCCACCTGCTCCGTGAAGCAGATAAAGCGTCTTATAATTCCCATGTCCCTGCGGAATTAATACATCCAGCATAACTGGCATATGGAGAGCTTCCGAATCAAAGCTCATTGTAATCCAAGCCATAAGTGCTCCTTTCTATGGAAAAATAGGGACTCGCTTACGCTTTGTCCCCTACATGTTTATTCTTCGTCTTGATCAGCTTCTGCTCTCTCAAGTAACTCGTCTAATGATTTATCAATTTCTGATGTCTCATTAATCTCCTGATTTTCTTCTGACTCAGATGTCTCTGTACTTTCTGAATCTACAGTCTCTGATACTTCATCCTCTGTTTCTTCTTCAAATCCTTCAACATCTGTTCCATTCTCATCCGCTGGCTGCTTTCTTACTTTCGCAAATGTTGCAACCTTAACTCCTGCGTCTAAGTTAATCAGCTTAACACCAGATGTAATTCTTCCAAGATTTGAGATGTCAACGCAATTAAGACGAATAAGAATTCCTTCTGTTGTAATCAACATGATTTCTCTCGTATCATCTACTGCCTTAACTCCAACGACATTTCCTGTCTTCTCATTAATCTTGTAACACTTCACACCCTTACCACCACGGTTCTGAACAGTGAATTCTTCAATATCGGTTCTCTTACCCATACCATTTTCAGATACGATTAACAGAGAATCTCCCTGGCATGCAAGCTGCATTCCTACAACCTCATCTTCATCAAGAAGGTTCATACCAATAACACCCATTGAACTTCTTCCAGTTGGTCTGACATCTGTCTGCTTGAATCTGATACACTGACCAAGCTTTGTAACAAGAATAATTTCATCTTCTGGCTTTGAAAGTTTTACTTCAATCAGCTCATCGTCATCTCTTAATGTAATTGCCTGAATACCAGATTTTCTAATATTAGCAAATTCACTAATGGCAGTCTTTTTGACAATTCCCTTCTTTGTTGACATAAACAGATAATCTTCATTGGTCAGGAAATCTACCTTTACTGGAATAACTGCCGCAATCTTTTCACCTGGCTGAAGCTGTAAGAGATTAATAATAGCTGTACCTCTAGACGTTCTGCTTGATTCAGGGATCTCATATGCTTTTAACTTATATGCTCGTCCAGTATTCGTTAAGAATGTCAGATAATGATGTGTTGTCGTCATGAATAAATCTTCAATAAAATCATTATCCAAAGTCTGCATTCCCTTAATTCCCTTACCACCTCTATGCTGGCTCTTGAAATTATCAGGTGTCATTCTCTTAATATATCCGAGATTTGTTCTTGCAATAATCACTGGTTCATCTGGAATCATATCTTCCATGGAAATATCATACTCGTCAAATCCAATAGAAGTACGTCTATCATCTCCATATTTTTCAGCAATCACAGAAATCTCTGTCTTAATTACATTTAATAACAACTTCTTATCTCCAAGAATTGCTTTATATTCCGCAATCTTAGCAAGTAACTCGCTTAACTCTGCTTCCAACTTGGCTCTTTCCAAACCTGTTAAAGCACGAAGTCTCATTTCAACAATAGCCTGTGCCTGTACATCTGTTAAAGAAAATTCCTTAATCAAACCTTCTTTGGCAATCTGTACATTTGCAGAACCTCTGATAATTGCGATGACTCTGTCGATATTATCAAGGGCAATCATTAATCCCTCTAAGATATGTGCACGTTCCTCAGCTTTATTCAGATCGTACTGCGTTCTTCTAGTAACAACCTCTTCCTGATGAAGCAGGTAATATCTTAACATTTCTAAGATATTCAAAACCTTTGGCTCATTATTTACAAGTGCTAACATGATGACACCAAATGTATCCTGAAGCTGTGTATGTTTCAAAAGCTGATTTAAGATAATATTCGGATTGACATCTCTTCTTAATTCGATTGCAATTCGCATACCTGTACGGTCTGACTCATCACGTAAGTCTGTGATACCATCAACCTTTTTATCTCTTGCTAATTCAGCAATCTTCTCAATCAATCTTGCTTTGTTAACCATATATGGAAGTTCAGTTACAACAATACGATTCTTCCCATTGGCCATTGGCTCAATATCTGTAACCGCACGTACTCTAATCTTACCACGACCGGTTCTATATGCTTCTTCGATTCCTAACTTTCCAATAATGGTCGCACCAGTTGGAAAATCGGGTCCCTTGATAATTTCAAGAATCTCATCAATAGATGTTTCTCTGTCTTCTTCAATCTTATTATCAATAATCTTAACAACAGCAGCAATAACTTCTCTCAAATTATGAGGAGGAATATTCGTTGCCATACCTACCGCAATACCTGATGTACCATTGACTAACAGATTCGGATATCTAGATGGAAGTACCGTAGGTTCCTTCTCAGTCTCATCAAAGTTAGGAATGAAATTAACTGTATTCTTGTTAATATCAGCAGTCATTTCCATAGAAATCTTTGAAAGTCTTGCCTCTGTATATCTCATGGCAGCTGCGCCATCACCATCTACAGAACCGAAGTTTCCGTGTCCGTCAACAAGTGGATATCTTGTATTGAAATCCTGTGCAAGCTTAACCAGTGCTTCGTAAATGGATGAGTCACCATGTGGATGGTACTTACCCATTGTATCACCAACAATACGGGCACATTTACGGTGTGGCTTATCTGGTCCATTATTTAATTCTATCATTGAAAATAAAATTCTTCGCTGAACAGGCTTCAAACCGTCTCTTACATCTGGAAGTGCACGTGAGGCAATAACACTCATGGCATAATCGATGTAGTAGTTCTGCATAGTTTTCTGCATGTCCACTTCATGAACCTTATCAAAGATATGTTCGTCCATACTTTTTAATCTCCATTCTAATATTGATAAATCTGTAATTTAAATATCCAGATTTTTTACATACTTCGCATTGGCTTCAATAAAGTCACGTCTTGGTTCTACCTTATCTCCCATTAATGTTGAGAATGTTACATCCAATTCTGATTCAGCATCTTCATCCATATTTACTCTTAAAAGAATTCTCTTTGCTGGATCCATTGTTGTATCCCAGAGCTGCTCCGCATCCATCTCACCAAGACCTTTGTAACGCTGAACCTTATTGTTCTGATCTCGTCCAATTTCTGTCATGATATTATTCAATTCATCATCACTGTATGCATACCACTGTTTCTTATTCTTCTCAATCTTATAAAGTGGTGGCTGAGCAAGATATACATGACCCTGTCTAATCAATTCAGGCATAAATCTATAGAGGAAAGTCAGAAGTAATGTTGCAATATGTGCGCCATCTACATCGGCATCCGTCATGATAATAATCTTATGATAACGAAGCTTATTAATATCAAAATCTTCATGAATTCCTGTACCAAATGCTGTAATCATTGCCTTGATTTCTGCATTTCCTAAAATACGATCTAATCTTGCCTTCTCAACATTCAAAATCTTACCACGAAGTGGAAGGATAGCCTGAGTCGCACGGCTTCTTGCAGTTTTTGCAGAACCACCGGCGGAATCTCCCTCGACGATATAGATTTCACAATTCTTCGGATCTTTATCAGAACAATCTGCTAACTTTCCTGGAAGCGCGGTATTCTCTAGCGCTGTCTTTCTTCTTGTCAAATCTCTTGCCTTACGAGCCGCATCTCTTGCACGCTGTGCAAGCATAGACTTTTCACAAATAGACTTTGCTATTGATGGATTCTGCTCTAAGAAATAAGTAAGCTGCTCACTGACAATACTATCCACGGCACTTCTTGCAATAGAATTACCAAGCTTCTGCTTTGTCTGTCCTTCAAACTGTGGATCTTCAATCTTAACAGAAACAATTGCAGTCAAACCTTCTCTGATGTCATCACCAGTCAGGCTTGGATCACTATCCTTTAAAATCTTATTGCTTCTTGCATAATCATTAAATGTCTTAGTCAATGCATTTCTAAAACCAGTCAGATGTGTACCACCTTCTGGAGTCTTAATGTTATTAACAAAAGAATCAATCACTTCGTTATATCCATCATTATGCTGAAATGCAACTTCAACCTGAACCTTATCCTTCATGCCTTCACAATATACAATCTGATCATAAAGTGCATCTTTACTCTTATTCAAATATTCAACAAATTCCTTGATACCACCTTCATAGTGGAAGGTTCTTTCCTGTTCTAATCCTTCTCTGGAATCTGTTAAGATAATCTTAATTCCCTTCGTAAGGAATGCCATTTCACGAAGTCTTTGCTTCAAGATATCATATTCATAAACTTGCGTTTCCTGGAAAATTTCACTGTCTGGTAAAAATGTTACCTTTGTTCCTGTCTCTTCTTCTGGACAATCTCCAACAATCTTAAGATCATAACAGATATTTCCACGCTCATATCTCTGCATGTATATATGTCCGTGTCTCTTAACCTGCACTTCCATCCACTCAGAAAGTGCATTTACTACAGAAGCACCAACACCATGTAATCCACCTGAAACCTTATATCCGCCACCGCCAAACTTTCCGCCTGCATGAAGCATTGTGTATACAACTTCAATAGCTGGTCTTCCACTATCATGATTCAATTCAACAGGTACGCCTCGTCCATTATCTGTTACTGTAATAGAATTGTCCTGATTAATTGTTACTGTAATTGTATCGCAATAACCTGCCAATGCTTCATCTACTGCATTATCTACAATCTCATATACAAGATGATGTAATCCTCTAGATGACGTTGATCCAATATACATACCAGGTCTCTTTCTTACTGCCTCAAGACCTTTCAGAATCTGTATCTGATCACCACCATAATTCTGTTCCGCCATATAATCCTCCTTGTTTTGCATTAATTCATATTTTCTACTACACCACCATTAACCTTAAATATCTTGTTAATAGCAAATCTATTATTAATGAACTCATCGAGACCTGTACAGGTAACAATTGTCTGAATATCTCCTATACTATCCAGAAGAAAATTCTGCCTGTTGCTGTCAAGTTCAGATAATACATCATCCAGCAGTAACACTGGTGTATCCTTAACCCTTAATCTGACTAATTCTATTTCTGCCAGCTTTAAAGAAAGAGCTGCTGTTCTTTTCTGACCCTGCGATCCATACTTTCTGACATCTTTTCCATTGATATAGAAAATCACATCATCTTTATGTGGACCATAGTTTGTTGCTTTAAAACGGATATCCTTTTCTCTTCCTTGACTCACTGCTTTGGAAAGAGATTCTTTTTCTACACATGGCATATATTCTAATTCAATATGCTCTGTTCCACCAGATAATTTCAAATGAATATTTTTAATAATTTCATTAATCTGCTGAATAAATGCTTCTCTAGAACGAATTACTTCGACTCCGTACTTCACAAGCTGAATATCCCATATATCTAATGTCATCATATCTTCTTCAGTTGTTCTAAATGCCAGTTCCTTTAAAAGCTTATTTCTCTGTGTCAGCACCTTATTATAATTAATCAGATTACTGAGATATATCTTATCCAACTGGCTCAACTCCATATCAATAAATCTTCTTCTCTCTGCTGGTCCATTCTTGATAATATTCAAATCTTCTGGAGAGAAAAATACGATATTAATGATTCCAAAAAGCTCAACTGCTTTTTTTATTGGAATTCCATTGATTGCAATTCCTTTGGTCTTACTTTTTTTAAGATGCATATCAATGCGATATCGAATCTGATTCTTCATGACATTCATCTTAATGTGTGCCTCATCCTGGTCAAACTCTATAATTTCCCTGTCTTTACTTCTTCTGTGGGATTTGGATGTTGCACATAAATATAACGATTCTAGAATGTTTGTCTTTCCTTGCGCATTATTTCCATAGATTAGATTCACATGTGGGTCAAATTCCATATTCATAATGGAATAATTTCTGAAATTTTTCAAATCCACAGATTCAATTACCACGATTACACCTACATTTACTTTTCTATCTTGATTTCATTGCCATTAAAGGAAACGATTTCTCCTCCAACAAGCTTCTTCCCTCTTTGTGTTTCCACTTTACCATTGACAAGAACCTGTCCATCCTGGATAACTTCTTTCGCATCAACTCCTGATTCTACCAAACCTGCAGCCTTGATAGCTTGTCCCAGTTTGATAAAATCATCTCTAATTGTAATTGTTTGCATATTAATCTCCATGCTACGACTGTATTTTAGGAGCAGCTAATGATTCAAGTTTGTGCGCATCTCAAACTTGTGTGTGAAAAATTTATAATATAAGGATTTTTCACACTACTCCCTTCTGAATAAAAACTTTACTTTATATTGCAAAGTTGTATAAAAAATCTTATAAAAGGATTTTTTTTATGCATTAAAGTTTACAGGGAGAATCAGATAAATATATGTTTCTTCCTGATCTCTGATAAAGCATGGTGCCTTTGGATTTACAAGATAGATATTTACATTCTCATCATCAATCACTCTTAATGCATCAATTAAGAACTTTGGATTGAATCCAATCATAATATCCTTACCATCTTTATCAATATCAATATCTTCATTCAATGATCCAATTGCAGATTGTACTTTCACTTCAAGTGAACCATCTTCAATGTTAATAATAATAGGCTTCTTATCTCCTTCTTTGATCAACAGATTTGCTCGATCAATAGAATCTAAAAATTCTTTCTTGTTAATTACAACCTTTGTTTCATAATCACTAGAAAGCATCTGATTAATCTTGAAGTATTCTCCCTCAATTAATCTTGAAACAACAATTGTTTCTTCGAATTCAAAGAGAATATGATTATTTGTGAAGTAAATATTTACCATAGATTCTGCATCTGTTGATAAAATCTTACTAATTTCTGAAAGTGTCTTTCCAGGAACAACAACTTTGACATCATCTGCTCTTCCTTCCAGTGCTACATTTCTAATAGCTATTCTATGTCCATCAAGTCCAACAACCTTTAATGAATGCTCGGATACTTCAAAGAGTTCTCCTGTCATCATCTTATTGTTATCATTCATAGCAGTGGAAAAGAGAGTTTGATTAATTGTTTCTCTTAATTTGAACTGTGATAATGTAATAGACTTATCTTTTTCAATAATAGGTAGATAAGAAAAATCATTTCCAGATTTACCAGCAATATTGAACTTACTCTTTTCACAAGTAATTGTAGCTGTGTAATTATCATCTGTTTCTAAAGTAATATCATTGTCTGGAAGTTTTCTGACGATTTCTGAAAAAAGCTTTGCGTCAATGGCAACTTTTCCCTTTTCTATAATTTCTCCATCAACCTTCGTTTCTATACCAAGTTCCATATCATTGGAGGTAAATTTGATTTCATTGGTAGAAGCATCAATTAAGATACATTCTAAGATAGACATTGTTGTTCTGGTAGGAACTGCTTTCATGACAATACCTACTGCTTTGTTTAAGTTGGATTTTGTGAATACTAATTTCATTGTGTGTAAAACTCCTTTCGGTTGATGAAGTGTAAACGAAAATGCATAAATAAATATATTAATTTTCGTAGTCGTAGTAGTAGGGGCTGTTGATATGTGAATAAGCATTTCAAAGCCACATATTAACTGGGTTTATGGAGCAGGATATCTGTGTTCAAACCCATTGTATTTGATGTTAATCTGATAGGGATAACTTTTCCAGTGGTTAGATTTAATTTTCTAGAAAAAAAGTTATCCTTACAAATTCACAGCTCAATAACATATAACAAACATTTTATAAAGATTGAATTGTGGATAACTTTTATCAAAATATGATGAAACATTACTCTATATCCACATTTATATATGGATAACCCATATATATAGGAAGAAACTCCTATGATGGATTAATCTTCTTTATTAAAATATCAATTGTATTCTTCGTTGATTCATTGGTAAGTACTTCTTTAGCAATCTTCTCAGCACCATGAATAACTGTTGTATGATCTCTGTTACCGATATACTTACCGATTGCCTGTAATGGTGTCTGTGTCATCTGTCGGCACAGATACATAACAATCTGACGAGGCTTTACGATATCCGCCTGGCGTTTCTGAGAAAGAATGTCAGCAGGTGGAATATTAAAGTGGTCAGCAACGATTTCTGTAATTAATTCAGGAGTAACCTCTTTCTTTGCGTCTGGAGAAATCAGATCTTTTAAAGCTTCTTCTGCGAACTCCACAGTAATTGGACTGTGTGAAAGTGCAGAGAAAGCAGAAAGTTTCGTTAATGCACCTTCCAATTCTCGAATGCTGGACTTGATATGAGTTGCAACATAGTCCTTCACTTCATTGGGAATATCATATCCTCCAAGCTCAGCCTTCTTATTAAGAATGGCCATCTTTGTTTCATATGTAGGAATCTGAATGTCGACAGGAAGTCCCATCTCGAAACGAGTACGAAGTCTCTCTGTCAGTGTTTCCATTTCCTTAGGAGGACGGTCAGATGAAATAACAATCTGCTTGCTATCCTGATAAAGGGCATTGAACGTGTGGAAGAACTCTTCCTGTGTAGATTCCTTTCCTATAATAAACTGAATATCATCAATTAGAAGAACATCAATATTACGATACTTATTACGGAACTCTGAGTTCTTATTGTTCTTTACAGAATCAATAAGCTCATTGGTAAAGGTTTCGGATGTTACATAAAGAACTTTCTTTGTAGGATCGTTGGCAATGATAAAATGTGCAATCGCCTGCATCAAATGTGTTTTACCAAGACCCACACCTCCATATATAAAGAGAGGATTGTAAACTCGACCAGGAGTTTCAGCAACTGCAAGAGAAGCTGCATGGGCAAGGTTATTATTATTACCTACGACAAAAGTATTAAATGTATAGTTAGGATTCAAATTCTGTAATGCATTGTTTTGTACATTATTGGAACTTGATTTTTTAATTTTCTTAATATCAGCCGCCTGCTTGTCCTTTTCTGAAATCAATTCAACGGTATATTCATGTCCCATAACCTCGCTGATTGTTACAGTTAATGGAACAAGGTATTTCTTTTCTATATAGGAAATTCCCATTGTTTCTTCTGATATAAGAAGAGTAATCTTATTATCTTCTACTGCGTACAGTTTTAAAGGTTTAATCCAGGTCTTAAAGGAAATATCCTGAATGTCATATTCTTCTTTTAATGTATTGAGAATCAAATCCCATTTTGCTTTTAATTCTTCCATTATAATATTGCCTTTCTGGCTGTATATTTACGTAAACGTACCTTACAATATAATATAACATTCAGAAGGTTTAATCAAGAATTCTGTGGAAAAGAATTCTTTTTAACGAGTTATCCCCATAATGTGAATAACTTTTTCACAGAATCAACAGCGAAAAAAGGGGATTTTTGAAATATTCGACCATAAATATAGGGATAATTATAGGGTTATCAACAAGTTTTACACAAAATGTTGATAACTTGTTAGTTTTGTGTGGATTATTGTGAATGAATGTGAATAACATTTTTTAATAAAAAATATTGAAAAATATCCAGCTTTTACTTGACTTGTAGGCATTTTATGAATATAATTAAGAACGATGTTTTAAATTTTAACTAGATAAAATATTCCTACCATATAAAAAACAATGGTAATTGAAGGAGGTGTATAGAATGCATAAGGGTAAAATGACATTTCAGCCAAAGACAAGACAGAGATCTAAGGTTCATGGTTTTAGAGCAAGAATGAGCAGTGCAGGTGGAAGAAAAGTTTTAGCTGCAAGAAGAGCAAAGGGCAGAAAGAGCCTTTCAGCTTAAGTTTTATAAGCAGATGAATGCCACTGGTATTCATCTGCTTATTTTCGTTAAGCTATAAGTTATGCTGTTTGAAAATAGAAATTATAGATTTGAAAGTAGCATGGTATAAAAACATAATTATAACATTTGGTGGAAAATTTTATGAAGTATGAACATTTTGAAACATTAAGAAAAAATCAGGATTTTAAGGAGATATATAGTCAGAAAAGATCTTATGCAAATAAGTATCTGATTATGTATATTTCAGAGAATGGAACGGATACGTGTAGACTTGGTGTATCTGTGAGTAAAAAAGTCGGGAATAGTATTGTCCGACACAGGCTGGCTAGATTGATTAGAGAATCATTTCGATTAAATATCAATCATATACCTTGTGGCTTAGATGTAGTATTTATAGCTAGAGCTGGTTTGAAAGATCAAGGTTATCATGAAACAGAGAGTGCAATGATACATCTTTTTAAACTTCATCATATATATAAGGAAGACTGACATATTTTATATGTGATTTCACCTTGCTTATATATAAGAAAGAAAAAGTATCAAATCATACAGAAAGGTTATTGGTATGGGAAAGAAAATCGTTTTAAAATTAATACGATTTTATCAACTTGCAGTATCTCCTTATAAAGGAAGAAGTTATTGTAATTACATGCCAACATGTTCACAATATGCAATTGAAGCAGTTGATCGATTTGGTGCATTAAAAGGTGGTTATCTGGCATTCAAGAGAATATTAAGGTGTAATCCATGGACAAGGGGTGGATATGATCCAGTCCCATTAGAGTTTAGTAAGAGAAAGAGATTACACAAATAATTATTGGAGGTAGTATTTTGTATAATGCAATTATAAACCCAATCGCTGCGGTACTTGGATATATCTTAGATTTCTTATTCCAGGGATTGAATGCAATTGGTCTCGGTAATACATTTGTTGCAATTATCATATTTACATTAATCGTAAAGCTGTTGATGCTTCCATTGACAGCAAAGCAGCAGAAAATGTCAAAGTTACAGTCAATTATGCAGCCAGAGATTCAGGCAATTAATGCAAAGTATAAGGACAAGCGTGGTGATCAGAATGCAATGATGAAAATGCAGGAAGAAACCAAAGCTGTTTATGCAAGATATGGTGTCTCACAGATGGGTGGATGTGTTCAGTTATTAATCCAGATGCCTATCTTAATGGCT
The DNA here is from genome assembly GCA_028693195.1 of Lachnospira sp. GTDB lineage: Bacteria > Bacillota > Clostridia > Lachnospirales > Lachnospiraceae > Lachnospira. The sequence goes on along the minus strand of JAQUVV010000005.1, from coordinate 22,563 downwards.
CTTTATAGAGTATTTCAGTACATTCCAATGTATGTTGGACAGTTAAAGGATTTATTTATGAATATATTATCAACAAACGGTGGTATTATGTCTGTTGATGGATATGCAGATAAGATGAATCAGATTGTAAGTACATCAAACATTGATTGGAATAACGTAAATACAGCAATTCAGCAGATGAATTCATTTACAACAGATCAGTGGAATCAATTAAAGGATTTATTCCCTGCATTTGCAGATACAATTACAAATAATCATTCTGCAATTACTAATATTAATACATTTTGTGGAATTAATATGTCACAGAATCCAGGATTTGGATTTACAATTGCAGTTTTAATTCCTATCCTTGCAGGTATCACACAGTTTATCAGTGTTAAGGTAATGCAGGGTAAACAGCAGATGGATCCAGACAATCCAGCAGCGGCTTCTATGAAGATGATGACTCTGGTTATGCCTTTAATGTCTGTATTTATTGGTTTTTCTGTTCCTGCAGGTCTTGGTGTTTACTGGTCAGCAACTGCTGTATTCCAGACAATTATTCAGATTGTTATCAATAGATATTATGATAAGATTGGTGTAGATGCCATTGTTGCCAAGAATGTTGAGAAGAGAGCTAAGAAACGTGCAAAGAAAGGTCTTCCTCCTGAAAAGATTGCAAAGAATGCAACGACTAGTACAAAGTCAATCAATGCAGCTGACAAAAATCAGCAGAGAATGGATTCTTTGACGAAGATGAAGGAAGATAATTTAAAGAAAGTTCAGGAAATAAAGGAAACAACAAATTATTATAAATCTGCGAAGCCAGGTAGTCTTGCAGAAAAGGCTGGTATGGTTTCCAAGTTTAATGATAAGAGCAAAAAGTAATTTTTCTTACTATATATGGAGGGAAAAGTAATGGAAAATCAATATATTGAAGTAACTGGTAAGTCTATTGATGAAGCATTAACCAATGCTTTAATCAAGTTAGAGACAACAAGTGATAAAGTAATATATGAAGTAGTTGATAAAGGTAGTAATGGTTTCTTGGGATTTGGAGCAAAACCTGCTAAGATCAAGGCACGTAAGAAGTCTGATGAAGAAATCAAGATGGAAGCTAAGAAAGCGGAAATGGAAAAAGCAGCTGCAGAGGCAAAGAAAGCTGCAGAAGCTAAGGCTGCAAAAGAAGCTGAAGAAAAAGCTGCTGAGAAAAAAGCCGCTGAGAAAAAGGCTGCTGAGAAAAAAGCTGCTGAAAAGAAGGAAACTGTAAAAGAAGTGAAAGCTGAAACAAAGTCTGAAACTAAGACAGAGGAAAAGGCTGAGATGTCTCATGAAGAAATCGAGAAGAGAATCACTACATTTTTAAAAGAAATGTTTACTTCAATGGATATGAATGTGACAGTAACAGTTACCTTTGATGCAAAGGACGAATGTGTAAATGTAGATTTATCTGGAGACAACATGGGAGTTCTGATTGGTAAGAGAGGTCAGACACTTGATTCTATCCAGTATTTGACAAGTTTGGTTGTAAATAAGGGTAAAGAAAAGTATGTAAGAATTAAGTTAGATACAGAAAATTACAGAAATAGAAGACAGGAAACATTAGAGTCGCTTGCTAAGAATATTGCATATAAGGTAAAGAGAAGCAGACGTTCCGTTTCCCTTGAACCAATGAATCCTTATGAAAGAAGAATTGTCCACTCAGCTCTTCAGAATGATAAGTTCGTATCCACAAAGAGTGAAGGTGAAGAACCTTTCAGACATGTTGTTGTTTTCTTAGACCGCGAGAAGAACCCAAATGCAAATCACGGTGATAGATATAACAAGTATAATAAGTAATAAAAAATTAGATAAATGATATGAATTATGAGAATGCTGTGGTATGATTACTACAGCATTTCTTATGTAAAATCAGGGGGAAACCCTTATTTTACATAATTTAAAGGATAGAAGGAGATACGTATGGAAGATACAATTGCAGCGATTTCGACTAGTACCATGAGTAGTGGAGGAATCAGTATTGTACGCATCAGTGGAGAGAATGCAGTTTCGGTAGCTGATCGTATTTTTCAATCAAAAAAGAATACTAAGTTAACAGATGTAGCCAGCCATACGGTTCATTATGGAACAATTGAAAGCCATGATGAAATTATCGATGAAGTGCTTGTAATAGTGATGAAAGCTCCAAATACTTACACGAGGGAAGATATTGTAGAGATTGATTGTCATGGTGGTATTCTTGTGACAAGAAAGGTTTTGGAAGCCTTATTAGATGCAGGAGCAAGACCTGCAGAACCTGGAGAATTTACAAAAAGAGCATTTTTAAATGGAAGAATCGATTTATCACAGGCAGAAGCAGTAATAGATGTGATTAATTCTCAGAATGATTATGCGTTAAAGTCATCTGTGAAGCAGCTTAGTGGTAAATTATCAGATAAAATTAAAGAATTAAGAGAGGTTCTGTTAGATCATGTTGCTTTTATTGAAGCAGCATTAGATGATCCAGAACACATTTCTCTTGATAACTATGTTGAAAAGTTAGAAAAAGATGTGGATAACTCTGTTGATAACGTATCAAAATTGTTGAAAACTTCCAATAATGGCCGTATTATGCGGGATGGAATACGTACAGTCATATTGGGGAAAACCAATGCAGGAAAATCAAGTTTATTAAATGCCCTCGCAAAGGAAGAACGTGCAATTGTGACTGATATCGAGGGAACAACAAGAGATGTTTTAGAGGAGCAGATTAATCTAGGTGGAATCATGCTAAATCTGATTGATACAGCAGGTATTCGTGAAACAGATGATTATGTAGAAAGTATTGGTGTGGAGAAAGCAAAGAAATATGCACAGGATGCAGATTTAGTCATATTTGTTGTGGATTCCTCAAGAGAATTGGATGAGAATGATCATGAAATTATGAAGATGATTCAGAATAAGAATGTGATTGTTTTATTGAATAAATCGGATATGAATACGGTAGTTAATAAAGAAGAAATTCTGAAATATATGGAATGTAATGTTCTTTCTATTTCAGCAAAGGAAGAGATTGGAATTGATCAATTAGAGGATACCGTGAAGGACATGTTCTTCTCTGGAAATATTGATGTGAATGAAGAAATCTATATTACCAATGCACGTCATAAGAATCTTTTAAAAGAAGCCTTAACGAGTCTGAATCTTGTAAAAGAAGGAATTGATATGGGAATGAGTGAGGATTTCTTAACAATTGATTTAATGACTGCTTATGAAAAGCTTGGATTAATTATTGGTGAAGAAGTAGAAGATGATCTTGCAGACCAGATATTTGCGAAGTTCTGCATGGGCAAATAAAAAAGTCCATATATGAGAGACTTTTTTATTAAATCAAATATATAAATTAGAAATTTGATTATTGATATAAAGTAATAGTTTTATAAAAGGAGTACAAAATGCCAAATATATGCGAAGAATATGATGTTGTTGTTGTTGGTGCTGGACATGCAGGCTGTGAGGCTGCACTTGCAAGTGCTAGATTAGGATTGGAGACCATATGTTTCACGGTAAGCTGTGAAAGTATTGCTATGATGCCATGTAATCCTAATATAGGTGGAAGTTCCAAGGGACATCTTGTTAGAGAAATTGATGCTTTAGGCGGAGAGATGGGCAAGAACATTGATGCTACATTTATACAGTCTAAGATGTTAAATAAATCAAAAGGACCAGCGGTTCATTCTCTTCGTGCGCAGGCAGATAAATCTGATTATAGTAGAAGAATGAGAAAAGTCATGGAGAATACAGAGCATCTTCTTGTTAGACAGGCAGAGGTATCAGAAATCTGTGTAGAAGATGGGAAAATTTCAGGAGTTAAAACCGTTTCAGGAGCAATGTATAAGGCAAAGGCAGTTGTATTGTGTACGGGTGTTTATCTGAAAGCAAGATGTATATTTGGTGATACAAGTTATGCGACAGGACCAAATGGACTTCAGGCTGCTACACATTTGACAGATTCATTAATTCAGAACGGAGTAGAGATTAGAAGATTTAAGACAGGGACACCGGCAAGAGTGGATAAGCGTTCTATCGATTTTACAAAAATGACAGAACAGTTTGGAGACGAAAGAGTGGTTCCTTTTTCTTTCACAACAGATCCAGAAAGTATTCAGAAGGATCAGATATCCTGTTGGCTGACATATACCAATGAAGATACACACAAGATTATACGTGAGAATCTGGATCGTTCCCCATTATATGGAGGAGTGATTCATTCTACAGGACCAAGATATTGTCCATCTATTGAAGATAAGGTCGTAAAGTTTGCGGATAAGGATAGACATCAGGTATTTATTGAACCAGAGGGACTATATACGAATGAGATGTACTTGGGGGGAATGTCCAGTTCAATGCCAGAGGATGTTCAGTATGCAATGTACCGTACTGTTCCTGGTCTTGAAAATGTTAAGATTGTTCGTAATGCTTATGCGATTGAATACGATTGCATCAGTGCAGTACAATTAGATTCTTCATTAGAATTCAAGAAAATCAAGGGATTATTCGCTGGTGGACAGTTTAACGGAAGTTCAGGTTATGAGGAGGCTGCAGCACAGGGAATTATTGCAGGAATTAATGCTGCAATGTATGTGAAGGAAGAAGAACCTCTGATTCTTGATCGTTCAGAAAGTTATATTGGTGTTCTGATTGATGATCTTGTTACCAAGGAGTCTGCAGAACCATATCGAATGATGACTTCTCGTGCAGAATATCGATTGATTCTTCGTCAGGACAATGCAGACATTCGTTTGAGCAAATATGGACATCGTGTAGGTTTAATCAGTGATGAGAGAATGAATGGTGTAATAGAAAAAGAACGTTTAATTGCAGAAGAGATAGAACGTGTAAAGACTGTGAATATTGGTACCAGCGAAGAAGTTCAGAAAATTGTTGAGGGTGCTGGAAGTACACGTTTGATTACTGGCACAACCATTGCAGAATTAGTAAAGCGTCCTGAATTGAATTATGAGATGCTTGCTCCAATTGATCCACATCGTCCTGAATTGCCATGGGATGTAAAGGAACAAGTGAATATTAATCTGAAGTATGAAGGATACATAGATCGTCAGATGCGTCAGGTAGAACATTTTAAGAAGTTAGAGAACAAGATAATTCCGGAAAGTATTGATTATTCACAGATTCACAGTCTTCGTATGGAAGCAACGCAGAAACTGGAAAAGTTCAGACCAAGATCAATTGGACAGGCATCTAGAATTTCTGGAGTATCTCCAGCAGATATTTCGGTTCTCCTAGTTTATTTAGAGCAGTTTAATTATAAGAATAGACAGTAAATGATGTCTTGGAATATATAATGAGGTTTGTTATGAAAAATAATCAGGTATTTAAAGAACATTTGAAGCAAGTTGGCGTTGAGTTAACTAATCTGCAGCATGAACAGTTGGATAAGTACTATGAAATTCTTGTTGAATGGAATGAATTCATGAACTTGACGGGAATTACAGAGTATGATGAGGTCAATCAGAAGCATTTTGTGGATAGTCTTGTGTTAAAGACTCCTATGTGTGGATATGTAAATCAGGATATAGCAAATTATCTGGATTTGAAAATCGAAAATGTTGTTGTGGAAGGGAAGGGACTAAGATTTATTAATGATAAAGAAATAGACCAGAATTCCATAGAACATTTCAAAAAATCAATCAAACAGATTGATTTATTATTGAATAAATCGGACATTAAATTGATTGATGTAGGAACGGGAGCTGGATTTCCAGGACTTCCCCTTAAGATTGCATATCCAGAGATGAATGTAGTTTTATTGGACTCCTTAAATAAGAGAATTAAGTTTTTAGATGAAGTCATTAATCAGTTGAAATTAAAGAATGTGAAAGCAGTTCATGGGCGTGCAGAGGAAGCAGCAAGAAATAAGGAATACAGAGAGCAGTTTGATATTAGTGTCTCACGTGCTGTAGCAAACTTGGCTTCTCTTGTGGAATATAATCTTCCATTTGTGAAAATTGGTGGATATTTTATTGCATATAAGTCTGGAACTGTGGATGAAGAATTAATGAATTCAAAGAAAGCCGTTCAGACATTAGGCGGAGAGATTGATCTAGTATGTCGATTCCATCTGCCGGATTCAGATATTGAAAGATCACTGGTATTTGTTCGAAAAGTAAAGAGTACATCAAAGAAATATCCAAGAAAAGCTGGATTACCAACAAAGGAACCAATCGCATAAGCGACTGGTTCCTTTGTTTTTAATGTAATTACTTGTTTTCACTTGCAAATAAACGAAGTTGCTTTACAAATTCTTCAGGCTCTTCAATCTGAGGAAGATGCTTACTGTTATTTATTTCAATAGTTTCAATTGCAGGATTTAAATCAAGGTATTCAGAAATAACATCATCCTGATATTCATTCGCACCACTGATAATATAAGTACATAAATTAGATTCTGATACCGCTTTTGTAACAGATGCAGTTGTGTAACGGCACTGTGTACTTGTAAACAGAAATTTTGCTGCAGATCCAGATAAATGTGCATTCTCATGATATGCATTCATCACGTCAATTGGAACCATGCCGTTATCAAAACATTCTTGTGTAAAGGTCTTAGAAAGATTAGGCTTATTCATGCAGATATTATAAATCATAGTTCCCAATATTGGCATATTCAATAAGAAACGTCTAATATTACTGCGCTTATTAGGATTTTTCATTGCCTTTTTAATAGATACAGGATTCACAAGAATTACATGATAATAAAGCATAGAATTAATATATGAGGACATCAGTGCGATAGGTGCTGAATCACCAGTCGCAACAATATCTACTTTCTTGTGAATGATATTCATAATGAAATCATTAATAAGCTGGGTGTACATATAAGTTGTATATGTGATGTTCGGCTTCTCAGAATGTCCACATCCTAGAAGATCTATGGCATAGACAGTATAATCTTTTGACAACGAATCAATAACGGCGTTCCATTCATAAGACGAACTATAGGAATGTAAATCATGAACAAGCAATAAAGCTGGTCCAGAACCACATTCTATATATGAGATCTCTCCGAATTTCCACTGGTAGTTCTTTCTATTATTCATGTTCGTATAGTGATTTGATGTTGATTTGCTGAATATTAATTTATTGATTAGATGAGTCGTTGTGATTACAGCTGTACCCATGCCAACGGCTAATCCGACTTTCTGCCACTTGTTCATATTGACCTCCAATTAAATATATGCACTTTTATGATGATTCTGAGTTGTATTTTTTATACTATTATATATATTATAGTCGATATTTACGTATGTAGCAACGATAGAAATTGAAATTAGTACTTTATTTCTATGTAATTATGATATAAACTAGATATATGGGAAAAATGATAGAAAACAGGGGAATTTGAGGGTACTAGATAATAAGTAGGAAGTACATTCCGAAAGGGAATGAAACATAATTTCATGACGTTTCATATTTAAGTTGTTATATATATAATTATTTAAAATATTATAATGATATTATGGATATATAAAATATTTACCTTTATCTATTTCCTAAAAATATGATATGAGGTCAGGTGAATGAATAAAGAAATCGAAGAATATTTTAGAGAAGAATTGGAAAATATTAGTCTTCGTTATAATGATTTGAATAATCTTATTAGAGAAAAGCAGATAAAGGCAAATCTCATAGAAAAGAAAATTCATCAAATTGTTGATTATAAGGATGATACTGTAGAAGTATTATATCCAGGGGAAAGGAATCATTCAGACACGAATGAAGTACAAAGTTTACTTGATCGTGCTAATGGTTTGAGAGATGAGGTTACTTTTGCACAGAGAGAATTAAAAGATGTCATTAATAAACAAAATCGACTAAAATTACTAATTGATGAAATAAGATTACAGAATCATAATGATGATTTACCTGTTTTTGATAATGATTTAGAGCAGAATGAAAAAAATCAAATTAAATTTCAGGAAGTATATCGTGAAAAAATATCTAGGGATATTCATGATGGCGTTGTTCAAAATTTATCAGCACTTCTTCGCAAAATGGAATTTATTACAAAAATCATAAATCAGGATGTGCCTAGAGCTAAGCTGGAAATTGAAAATTCTAAATTAACTTTGAAAGAGACAATTCAAGAATTAAGAAATATAATTTATGAATTAAGACCAATGTCATTAAATGATTTAGGCTTTGAAGCTGCGTTTTTGAATTTTTGTGAAAAAATCAAACATTCTTATGATGGAATATTTTCATATGGGTGTTCTATGAAACAACAAATAAGTGATGTTGATTTTTCAATCAATGTTTTACGAATTGTAAAAGAACTATGTAGTAATTCTATTAAGTATAGCAACGGGAATCAGATATCTACTGAGATTTCTACGGACAATGATATGGTTACTATTAAGCATAAAGATAATGGTAATGGATTTCATTATTTCGATGCAATTGGTGAAAAAGATAATCATACCGGTTTTGGATTACTTATGTTGAATGAAAGAGTAAGATTATATCATGGCAGAATTGAATTTAATGATGAAGATGGTTCATCATATATAATTACCATGCCATTAGAAAATATGGAAGATAGAAATTAAGTCGCAGAATGAGGTGAAGTATGAAGATTAAAGTGTTGATTGCAGATGATCATAAAATGGTTAGAGAAGGATTAAAGCAGCTTCTTGAGATAGATGGAGATATTGAAGTAATAGGGGAAGCCGGAGATGGGTATGAATGTTTGAATCTTACCAATAAAACAAATCCAGATGTAGTTTTATTGGATTTGAATATGCCGAACTTAGATGGACTTCAGGTTTTAAATATTATGAAACAGCAAAAGATGCCATGTAAGATTATTGTACTTACAATACATAATGAAGTAGATTACCTTCTGAATGCACTCGATGCTGGATGTGATGGATACGTTTTAAAGGATTCAGATTTTGATACATTAAAAAGTGCAATTATGACAGTATATGAAGGCGAACAATACATTGAACCTTCGTTAGTTCCATTTCTGAATTCAAGTCTTGCTGAAAGAGATGTAATGATGGAAAAAATACATGATTTGACTAAGAGAGAATTAGAGGTTTTAAAGCTTGTAGCTATGGGTTCATTTAATAAAGAAATTGGCGCATCTTTAAATATTAGTGAACGTACAGTTAAAAATCATGTTTCTAATATATTTAAAAAAATTGGAGTTTCGGATCGAACACAAGCAGCGGTATTTGCAATTAGAAATAATCTTATTACTATAAAGTAATAAAAGTTTCACGTGAAACAAATGGTGTGACATGGCAATGAAAAATGTATTAATTATATAAAAGAGTAGAACAGGTACAATATCTTAGTGAGAAAGAACTTAGATATTGTATCTTTTTTTTGATATATAGAAAATGCGATTTTTATATATTAAAAACACGGCATAAGCATCGTAGTGACGCAGATAATAAAGTTATTACTACGTTTATCATTATTTTGAAAATACATCTTTTGATAGTTGAATGTAATAAAGTAAATATATTTCGTGAGTTATAAATAGCAGAAGCATTCAAGTGTCGGTGTATCGGTATTGCCAAGCGTCATAAGTACTAGTAAGGCGACGAGTGAAACTTGACTTTATGCATGAAATTACGGCTGTATAATAAGTGAATGAAATAGATATTTTGATATTTTCCTAAAGTTTCACGTGAAACTTTTAAATTAATGTGGAATGATGAAAAGGATAATGTTATAATGGTGAGGTAATGTATCATGTATATGAAACTAAAGTGAGTTATAATAAGTTTCACGTGAAACAAATGTTGTCTGTGTATGAGTTTATAAATGATTCACGTGAAACATATCTGTAACGTAGTTTATAAAAAGGGGATAAGGGTTAATGGGACGAATAATTGCAATTGCCAACCAAAAGGGTGGTGTGGGAAAAACAACAACAGCAATCAATCTATCTGCATGTCTCGCCGAAGCCGGACAACATGTGCTGGTAATTGATATTGATCCACAAGGAAATACTACAAGTGGATTTGGCGTAATGAAGGATTCAATAGATAATACTGTATATGAAGTGATTTTGCAGGAAGAAAATATAAAAGATTCAATAATTAAGAATGTAATTGAAAACCTTGATATCCTTCCATCAAATGTAAATCTTGCAGGAGCAGAAATTGATTTAATAGATGTTGAGAATAGAGAATATATATTAAAAAACAGTATTGCAGAAGTAAGAGACCAATACGACTTTATTATTTTAGATTGTCCACCATCATTAAGTATGTTGACAGTAAATGCAATGACTGCATCAGATACTGTGTTAGTTCCAATTCAGTGTGAGTATTATGCATTAGAGGGTTTAACACAGTTAATACATACAATCAATCTTGTAAAGAAAAAACTAAATCCTTCTCTGGAATTAGAAGGCGTTGTATTTACCATGTATGATTCAAGAACAAATTTATCTTTGCAGGTTGTTGAAAATGTAAAAGATAATTTGAAGCAAAATATATATAAGACAATTATTCCTAGAAATATTCGTTTAGCCGAAGCACCAAGTCATGGCTTGCCAATTAATCTATATGATCCCAAATCTACAGGTGCAGAAAGTTATAAGCTACTGGCAGAAGAGGTTATGGGTAGAGAATAGAACGAATATAATTAAAACACAATCGAAATGGAGAATAGAACATATGCCAATAAAAACAAGTAAAGACAAATCGAAGACAAAAGGACTTGGAAGAGGAATTAATGCATTAATTCCTGATGATGATGATGTAAAAGAAAAGGTTGTAGTGAAGGAAGTTGTCAAGGAAGTAGTGAAGGAAGTTCCTGCAGATACAAAGATAAAGTTATCTTTGATTGAGCCCAATAAAGAACAGCCAAGAAAAGCATTTGATGAAGATGCTTTGATAGAACTATCAGAATCAATTAAGCAGTATGGTGTTTTACAACCCTTGCTTGTTCAGAAGAAAGATGATTATTATGAAATTATTGCTGGAGAAAGAAGATGGAGAGCATCTAAGCTTGCTGGATTAAAAGAAGTTCCAGTTATAATTAAAGATTATTCCACTCAGGAAGTAATGGAAATTGCTTTGATCGAGAACATTCAAAGAGAAGATTTAAATCCAATTGAAGAGGCTCAGGCATATCAGCGTTTGATTAAGGATTATAGATTAAAACAGGATGAGGTTGCCGAAAAGGTATCAAAATCTAGAGCAGCAATTACGAACTCTTTGCGTTTGCTAAAGTTAGATCCAAGAGTTCAGGATATGGTTATGGAAGGTAAATTAAGCAACGGACATGCACGTGCAATTATTACAATTGAGGATGGAGAGAAGCAGTTTATGATTGCTCAGAGAATCTTTGATGAAAAATTGAGTGTAAGAGAAGTTGAGAAATTGATGAAGACAATTGATCAACCAATGAAACTTCCAAAGGAAAAACCAGAAAATGATTTCATCTATAGAGATTTAGAAGAAAAAATGAAACATATTATGGGTACACAGGTTGTAATTAAAAATAAAACCCGTGATAAAGGTAAAATTGAGATTGAATATTATTCACAGCAGGAGCTGGAAAGAATCTATGAGATGCTTCAGAAACTTCAATAGAAAGTCTACATTTTATATTCTTAAAGTAGATAAAATACTGCGTTAATATTAAATAGACTGCAATATAAAAGTAATTAGAATATAGCAATAATATATAATTAATACACAACTAATGCGTTTGTAGTAAACAGCATGTATCATCATAGATATAATAAAATACGTAACAGAATATGCCATAAGAAAAAAAGAGAAAGAAGGAAATAAGGATGAAGTTAGATGTATTCGGATTGTTTTCCGTAGAAGTCTTATATGTGGTTATTGGAATCATAGCAATGCTAATAGTTTCCATTATATTAGGGATTATTGGAATTGTAAAAGCAGCAAAGCTCAAGAAAAGATATAATCAATTTATGGAGGGGAGCGATGGAAAGACCATTGAGAAGTTGATTAAGGATAATCTAGAAGATATTGGTGATTTAAAGAATGTAACGAAAAAGAATACAGTTGCAATAAAGGATATTTACGATAAAATGCAGTATACATTTCAGAAGGTGGGAGTTGTCACGTATGATGCGTTTCACGAAATGGGTGGAAAGCTGAGCTTCGCCATATGTATGTTGGATAAGAATAATAATGGTTATATTGTAAATGTAATGCATAGCAATACAGGTTGTTTCGCATATGTAAAGGAAATCGTTTCAGGAAAGTCATTTCTTGAATTAGGAGATGAAGAACAGGAAGCATTAAATCATGCAGTTGCAGGTAAAATGGGTGATGCAGAACTTAGTAGGGAAATCAACGAAAAGATTAATGCAGATAAAATGTAAAGAAATGTAAAGTATTATATAAAATACTGGAAAAAACAGAAGAAATAGTGCATAATAGCATTGTTATATTTAAAACAAGTGTCATTTGATTTGATACAAAGTAAGTAGTGTTACAAAAATCAATACTTGAGAATTTATCGAGGGTTATGAATACCCTTAAGGAATGAGGAGTTAACTATGTTAGATTTAAAATTTGTGAGAGAAAATCCAGATGTTGTAAAACAGAATATTAAGAATAAGTTCCAGGATAGAAAGCTTCCAATGGTTGATGAAGTAATTCAGTTCGACGAAGAAGCAAGAGCAACACAGACAGAAGCAGATGAACTTCGTGCCAACAGAAATAAGTTATCCAAGCAGATTGGTGCATTAATGGCGCAGGGAAAGAAGGATGAAGCTGAAGCAATCAAGGCACAGGTTAATGCAGATGCGGATCGTTTAAAGGTACTTGAGGAGAAGGAAGCTGAACTGAATGCGAAGGTCAAGGAAAGAATGATGGTCATTCCTAACATTATCGACCCAAGTGTTCCAATTGGTAAAGATGATAGTGAAAATGTTGAAATCGAGAAGTTCGGTGAACCAGTTGTTCCTGATTTCGAAGTTCCATATCATACAGAAATCATGGAAAAATTTAACGGTATTGACATGGATGCTGCAGGTAAGGTTGCAGGAAACGGATTCTACTATTTAATGGGAGATGTTGCCAGACTTCATTCTGCAATTATCTCATACGCAAGAGACTTCATGATTGATCGTGGTTTCACATATTGTATTCCACCATATATGATTAGAAGTAATGTTGTGACAGGCGTAATGAGTTTTGATGAGATGGATGCTATGATGTATAAGATTGAGGGAGAGGATCTTTACCTGATCGGTACAAGTGAGCATTCTATGATTGGTAAGTTTATTGATACAATTACACCAGAAGCAGAGCTTCCTAAGACATTGACAAGCTATTCTCCATGTTTCAGAAAAGAGAAGGGTGCTCATGGTATCGAAGAGCGTGGCGTATATAGAATTCATCAGTTTGAGAAGCAGGAAATGATTGTTGTTTGTAAGCCAGAAGACAGCAAGATGTGGTTTGATAAATTATGGAAGAATACAGTAGATTTCTTCCGTACACTGGATGTTCCAGTAAGAACACTGGAATGTTGTTCAGGAGATCTTGCAGATCTGAAGGTAAAGTCTATTGATGTAGAAGCATGGTCACCTCGCCAAAAGAAGTATTTTGAAGTTGGTTCATGTTCAAACTTAGGAGATGCACAGGCAAGAAGATTAAAGATTCGTGTTCAGGGTGATGACAAGAAGAAATATTTTGCACATACATTGAATAACACTTGTGTTGCTCCACCAAGAATGCTGATTGCTTTCTTAGAGAACAATCTTCAGGCTGATGGAAGTGTTAAGATTCCGAAGGCACTTCAGCCATATATGGGTGGAAAGACAGAACTTTCAAAGTAGAAGAAACAAAAAAGTTAAAATGTTGTTCTGTATAAATCGGACATAGAATAAAATAGATAACAGCTGCTATGGTGAATCATTGTAGTAGCTGTTTTTTCGTTGAAATATACCAGTATTTATGGTATCGTATAATTAACTGTATAGATAGTGTAAGAGATTTAGAAGTATAATATATTTATATATATGATAAATATAATAATGAATTGTTGTTTGCGGGGACATTGTATTGGAGGCTTATTATGAAACAAGTACATGTGGATGATTTGATTGGGAATGAAATTCTTGCACAGCCAGTTGTTTCAGATGCTGAAGTAATTCTTATTCAGTCAGGAACTGTTTTAAAGCAGGAGTATATCGAGAAAATCAAAGAATTAAATATGGATTTTGTATATATTAGAGAAGCTGGAGATCAATGGGGCGAACGTCAGAGAGATGAAGGTTCATCAAATAGTCAGTCAGTTGAGAAAGAAAATCATATATACAAGATTGAAGAAACAAAGAAAGATACAGAGAAGATCGTGCAGAAGGTTTTTGAGAGACACATTTACAAGCATAATCAGGAGCTGAAAGCAGTTGGGGAAGCAGCAAATCGAATATTGGATACTGTTTTAGAGGAACCAGAAGTAGTGAATAGCATAACAGAAATCCGCAATATTAGTACAGATATGTATACACACTGTATCAATGTATGTACGTTATCAACAATTATGGCATTGCGTTTGAGAATGAGTGAAAAGCAGGTACATAATATTGCAGTTGGTGCAATGCTTCACGATATTGGACTTAGATATATTCAAGTCTCATATATCAATCGTGATGATGATGACATGAGTGAGAAAGAGAAGCTGGAGTATAAGAAGCATACGATATATGGGTATAGCTCAATCCAGGATGAAGACTGGCTTTCGGATACCTCAAAAGAGATTATATTACTTCATCATGAGAGAATGGACGGATCAGGATTTCCATTTTCGCAGAAGGGAGATAAGATTCGAACGGAAGTAAAGCTGGTTTCAATATGCGATGAGTTTGATAGTTTGATTAGTGGGATTGGCAATAAGAAGCTTAAGATATATGAAGCAATCGAATATATGAAGGTACATGCAGGAGATATCTTTGATTCTAATATTGCTGCAAAATTGCTGGAATCCATTGCTGTTTATCCAGTAGGAATGAAAGTGATCACCAGTGACGGGGAACGAGGGGTTGTTCTTAGACAGAATAGAGATGTCACAGATAGACCAGTACTTCGTATGACGCACTATGCTGATGGAAGAGAATATGAGAAGCATGTAGAAAAGAACCTCATGAAGTACCTGACAGTATTTATTGTAGATACAGAATAATATGGTGATAGAAATGAAAGGGTATTATGAATTTATATATTAAAACGCTTGGATTTCAGGATATAGATTCTTCCATGGAAGAAAAGCTGATTCAGACAGGAATTAAGGAAAGCATAGAAGCAGGTTTTGTGTTGCGCCACGATCAGTTGAACCGTGGCGTAATTATTTTACGCATTAGTCAGTCCACAGGGTTGTATATTTATGGAAGATTTGATAAGAATGAATTTATATACGAATATTATTATCCGTTCGTAGTAGGAAAGAGACTCAGTGATAATGAAGAATTGACTGTTGAGAGACATTTGGATAAGGAATCCTATGCGGTGGTTTGTGATGAGCTTAAGACTGGCGTTACATTAATATTCTTTCTACAAAATGTGATGGATTATATGGAATACTTGTTCAGCAATAAAGATTTTCAGTTAGATTCGTTCAATCCGGATGCGAAGAACATGATATCAAAACAGCCAATTCGCAAAAAGAAGGTTGCATTATGTGCTCTTTCGCTTGGAGGGATGATTCTCCTACCAACTGTGAAACGGAAAAAGGATAGTAGAGAGAAGGCAGCGGAGCGCAATCGGAGGAATCTGATTCAGGCAGCAAAGAATGGTGATGAGGAGGCAATCGAAAGTCTGACCATTGATGATCTGGATACCTATTCACAACTTTCTCAGAGGATTATGAGAGAAGATGTCTTTACAATTGTAGACTCTTCATTCATGCCATGTGGTGTAGAATGTGATCAATATTCAGTCATAGGGGAAATATTGGAACTATCTCAGGAGGAAAATGTATACACAGGGGAAGTCATCTATATTATGGTTCTGGAATGTAATGATCTGGTGTTTACAATGGCAATCAATTCATCTTGTTTAGTGGGAGAACCAGCAGTGGGCAGACGATTTAAGGGGCAAATATGGCTTCAAGGCTCTGTAAAGTTTTAAAAATAGATATTTTATAGTTCTTTAGGACTATAAAATTGTGAATATATCACAAAAGTCCTGGATGTGTAAAATTTATCTAGGATTTTTTTGTTTAATATGGTAAAATATATGTAAGATTGATGAAATACTTGAAAAATTTAATAAACGATTGGAGAAAAATTGTGAACAAAAAGATGAGAGGTATTGCTGTTCAGCTGATTATTTTCTTCGCGATTGCAATTAGTATTCCGACATTGTCAGTTGCAATTGTGTCGATCAATATGACAAAATCTGCCATGAATGACAATATGGAGATTACAAGCGAACAGACATTACAGGAGACACAGAAGGGATTTACGACTTACTTAAAGACATTAAGTCAGCCAGTAGATTTATTAACAAGAAAGAACGAAGTAAAGCATCTGGAAGACCAGGGAGACTTTGATACGAATGTAGCTGCAATTCAAGATTCACTGGTTGCATCTGTGAAGGTTACAAGTGGTGCTCAGAAAGCATATTTTACAACGAAGACAGGATATTTGATCAGAGGCTGGACAGAACTGAATGAGTCTACAGGTAAGGTTGGAAATAAGAAATCATTAGATACAGGAATTGATTATACAAAAAAGAGCTGGTATACCAGCGCCATTGGTTCTGCGGCCCGTAATGGAATCTATGCACAGTTCTCAGAACCATATGCAGATTCAATTACTGGAAATATGTGTATCACTGTTTCACAGGAAATTAAATATTCAGCAGGAGATAATTATGGTGCTGTTGCAATGGATATTGATTTTAATGAAATCAAAGATTACGTACAGAATATCGGCCTGTTAAAGACAGGATATGTGATGCTTGTCAATAAAGATGGTGGAATTATTGTAGATAATGATAAAAATACATATCTTGAAAACAGTGTTGCATCATTGAACTGCTGGTCGGAAATCAAAGCGTTATCAGAAGATCAGTATGATACGGCGCAGTCTTATGATGAAAAGATTAATGGAGAGATGATGCATATTGTAGCATCTAAGGATGCAATTACAGGATGGACATTAATCGGGTTTATAAGCGAGACAGAAACAACAAGTGTAACAGGAAGATTAACAGGAGCAACAGGAATTGTAGCAATCTTCTCATTTATCACAGGTATTGTTATTGCTGTATTAGTGACAAGAACATTTACAAAAGAAATTAAGAAAATTAATATTGTTATGAACAATGTTGCAGAAGGTGACTTAACACAGAGAATCGAAATTAAAAAGAAGAATGAATTCGGTGTTCTGGAAGGTAACTTTAATAACATGGTCGATAACGTTGCAGGTCTGATTAAGAATGTTGAAGAGAAGTCAGGAATTATTATTCAGGCTTCAGAAAATATTTCAGAGATTTCCAAGACAACAACAGAGACAACAAATCAAGTATCAGAAGCAATCCAGAGTGTATCTATCGGTGCGGCTGGGCAGGCGGAGAGTACCAATGATGCAACAACAGAGGTAGAGAATCTTGCAGAGAAGCTTCATGAAACAAAGGCTTATGTATCAGATATTAATGATATGTCAGAAGAAACAAAGGAATTAAGTAATCAGGGTCTTGAAATTGTAGATGTTTTGATTAACAAGGCACAGAAGTCAATAGATAACTCGAAGATTTCACAGGATGTTGTGAATGAAATGATTAATAGCATTGAGAAGATTAACTATATCTCAGATGCAATTACAGAAATTACTGAGCAGACAAATCTGTTATCATTGAATGCCAGCATTGAAGCAGCCAGAGCAGGTGAAGCAGGTAAGGGATTTGCAGTTGTTGCTGATGAAATCAGAAAGCTTGCTGAACAGTCACAGCAGTCGACAGATGAAATCAAGAAGATTGTATTAGAAATTACAGACAAGTCACAGCTTGTTGAAAGAACATTGGATGAAAGCAATGAATTGATTCATGAACAGAATCAATCAATTCAGGATACAAAGGAATTATTTAATACGATTACTAATGCAGTTACATCACTGACAGAAGGCCTTGAGAATATTACCAAGCTGAATGAAGAGATGGATAACAGCCGTGGAAATGTAATCGAGAAGATGGAAGATGTTGCATCAATCTCAACAGAGACAGCAGCCGCTTCAGAAGAAGTTACAGCATCCGCTGAGGAAGTAAATGCAACGATGCATAATCTAAATCAGTGTACAGTAGAACTGGATGAGATTGCATCAGCATTGAAAGAAGCAATTGATCAGTTTAAGTTAGACTAATTCTATTTCTCATATATCATTTCTTTCTAGCAAAAGCCGTCACAGGAATGTGGCGGCTTTTGTGTATCAAGGGAGAATTCAGGGATTGGATAGATTGACCCATATATGAAAATGTGCTAGAATATCACTGTTGTTCTCATAGTTAAGTGGATATAACGGGGACCTCCTAAGTCTCAATCCCCAGTTCGACTCTGGGTGGGAACATTCGCGAAGCTACAAGCAGATTATAATGAAAGAAACAGAAACAGGAGATATGCTGGCATAATCTCCTGTTTCTGTTTCTTTTATTACAAGTGGCGCCAGCCGCGGGTCAATTGATGGAACATCAATTGACTTAATCTGCGTAAGTAGAGGGCGCCAGCCGCGATTCGACAAACTGTGTTTGTCGAATGTAGCGTGGCTTATATTAGAACATCAATTGACTTAATCTGCGTAAGTGTTTCGCTTCTTAACACAAACACCCATTGCTGCCATAGCAGCAACAAGAATCATTGCATAAATAACTGTATTTGTTGCATCTCCAGTAGATGGAGATGCGTCTGCCTTTTCCACATATACAACTGCATATGGACTAAATGAGGATGCTTCAATAGAAAATGAATCTTCATTTGATGTAACATTTAAAGACTCTAATTTTCCATTATCCTTTAAGTGGTATACGAAAACATCATACTTGCTCATGTCAAAACCGTCTTTATATGAAAATGTAATTTGTACATTTCCGTTCTTGATTTTCACAATATTTCCAAGTGTATTTGTCAGAGAAAAATTATAGAATTCAATATTTTCGGTATTGGAATAAGATAAATCATTATGTGTAAATGCTTCTATGATTTTATTTATTGTTTCCTGTGAAGCGATGCTTGTCTCTAACCTGATATCAGAGGAGGTAAGTGCATTTCCATTGGCATCAACAAATGATGCATCCGTTGAGAGTGCTACAGATGAAATTGCAGGAGTTGCATCTGGTGTGCTGATAGTAATAGATGCAGGTTCCTTAGAAGGCAGCTTCTTTGTTGTGTCATATACATTATTAATTCCTGAAAGTGCATATTGGTAGGAAACAAGACCGACGAGAGCATCGGGAGTTGAGTAGTTCAAATCATCGCTCCCATAAGAATCTGTGAATACACCAGAGTTTGTTTTTGATGTATATGTAAGTAATGCATGATATGAAGCTGCAGCTAACGAAGATTTTGAGTACGAACCGTAAAATGCAATTGCCAAAGCAGTACTGCTACAGCTATCAGCGGTTACAAGTTCACCCGTTTGCCAGTCTGAAAAAGTGGTTGTGGCTTTTCCAGTTGCAATATCGAAATTGTTTTTCTCATTGTAAGCAAGTGTCGAGTTGATCAGAGTCTTAAATGTAGTATCAACATCATATAGGCTGGAAAATCCAGGAAAAACAGAACCATTATTGTCCATACTATATCCGTAATAGTCTACTCCATTATTATCGGAAACAGCAGTAAGTGTTGTACGGATTCCGTTGAGGATGGAAGTGCTATTAGCAATTACATTTTCATAGTTGCTTACAGTTGTATAAAGAATTCCAAGATAGTATGGATTTATCCCAGCAGTTCCCAGATAAGTAACTGGATCACTTGCATAAGTGAAGTCGAAAGAAGTTTTGTTGTTTATCATAGAAGATAATCCATCAATCAAATTCATATTGTTAAAGTTCTCAGGATTATATCCGCCTGCTAACAGAATTTGAATTAAGTAAGACTGACAACCTATGATATCATCTGGAAAACCATAATTATCAATCTTTAATGTTCCATCGCTATTGAGATATTTATTTAAAGAAGATGTATATGCCTTGATGTTCGTATCACAATCTAATCCTGAACGAATAGCAAAGAAAAGATTGCGGGAAGCCTGTTTGAAAGAAGTAGTATCAGACATCGAATCATAGAGCTTTGTATCAAGATTGCCTTTCATCAGATAAGCAGCAGTTTTCTGTGCTTCCGTAGTGACTTCAGCAACAGTTGGGATTGTGTTGTCAGCAGTTGTCGTTGCGGCTGCTGCGGGGATAAGGTTTGCAAGGGTCAGACATAAAGTCAGAATGACCACGGCAAAATGTTTCATAGATTTTTTCATAGTTCCTCCTTTTTGTGAGCATTAAGCGGTCAAAGATATTATCTACAAGATCATCATACAGATAAAGATATTCCTATAATAAGCGCGCCTATGCTATTGCATTTACCTCTCACCAGATAAATAAGTTGTTTGTAGTTGTTTCACAGCAAATATCCTGACTTAGAGCTTGACCATCTATTACCCTTCCCGAAAATATGATGTGAGGATAATCATAGTTCAGTGGCTTATTAATAGATGTAGCATCGATACAGTAGAGTGAGCTGTTGCGGATTCTGACCGCATTCCTTGCTGCTTTAAGGATTGTAACTGGAAAATCCTGCGATGTCAATGCGATTACTTTAGTGATAAAAAATAATAGTCAGAAAAATAAAGGAATAGATGTTAGAGAAATATACACAGGTATATAGTCAACTTATACATTTTTTGATATACTCTTAAAAGAACATTATGGTCACAGTTCATTATTGGGAAAATATCTGAAGATTATGCTAGAAACAGATGGACAGCAATAAATATAAGACTATGATAATAGATAGTTTAGCTAGAGGTTAATTATGAATTATATTGTGTTAGATCTTGAATGGAACCAGAGTGCAAGGGGAAAAGCACATTCCCTGGCAGATATGCCATTTGAAATCATTCAAATCGGGGCCGTCAAGGTCGATAACCAGTTTTATATTGTAGATGAATTTGCTGAAATCATTCGTCCAAGAGCGTATACGCAACTACATTCGAAGGTAAAAGATATTCTAGACATTTCCATGGATGAGCTGATGCATGGAAGAGATTTTGCACCAGTTATGAAGGATTTTCTAGAATGGTGTGGTAGTGACTATATATTCTGCACATGGGGAAGCATGGATTTGATGGAACTTCAAAGAAATATGAAGCACTATAAGGTTGAAAATACATTCCCGAAGCCCTTTTTGTATTACGATTTGCAGAAGCTTTTCAGTATCAGTTTTTCGGATGGAAAGACTAGAGTTACTTTACATAACGCCATCGATGAACTACAGTTGACGGACGATGGTGGATATCATACAGCGGTGAATGATGCACGTTACACGGCACGAATTCTGGGTGAGCTGGATATGGACAAGGTTAAGCAATTCTACAGTATTGATACATATCGGATTCCAGATAATCGCAAAGAAGAGATTCATATGAACTTTGGAAAGTATGAGAAATATATTTCCAGAGGATTCGCAAACCGTGAGGTTGCGGTTTCTGATAGAGAAGTGCGTTCTTGCAAATGTTTTATCTGTGGAAAGGCAATGAAACGAAACATTAAGTGGTTTGCGACAAACGGTAAAACATATTATGGATTGTTTACTTGTGAGGAACATGGCATGATCAAGGGACGTTTCAAGACAAAGCAGAATGACAATCAGAAATACTACGTTGTAAGAATCATGAAGTGCACGGATGAAGCTGGCGCAGAGAAGATTAGATTTCGCCAGAAGAAAGAACGAGAACATCGGAAGATGAGAAGGCAGGGAGAGTAAATTCTAATCTAAACATGTTTTCTTATTTTATGAAAAGTCACAGAGTATGTATTACGCCAACACAGGCACGCTTTCGCTACACCTCGCTCGTTGCGTTACATAACATACCCAAAGACGTTGCTAAGTGCCGGTGGCACTTGTTTAGCAAGGACCGAAGCAGAGCGTAGATTATGTAAGTAACGACGGCTCACTAGTACCTGCTTATGGCATAACACATACTCTGCGACATCCACGTAAAGCATGATTATACGAAAAGCATATATAGACTATGAATATTCTAATTTAGTAACTTTCTTGCAATGTGTAAATTAAAAAGTCAAAAGTCATCTCTCATCATAAAACAGCCAGTCGCAGTTGGTATTTTAAATGAAATAATAAATAGATATTGTACTATTTGCGGTTAATAATATGAATATCAGTACAATCAATAGATAATCTTATTGCAAATATATGATTTTTATACTAAATTGTATTAATTAAGGCTCAATCACAAATTTTGTGGGATAACGGATTTCGAACATATCTCTTCCTACTAACATCAAATAGTTTGAGAAAGAAATATTCATCATCACGATATCCGTAAGCCTGTCGTCTCAATGTTTTGAT
>JAQUVV010000138.1 GCA_028693195.1 Lachnospira sp. | reverse complement strand
CAGTTGAGAAGGAAATCAAAGAAATGCCAAACTACTTCTCAGATTATGATACTACAGTACATTTTATCAGCGAAGAAGAATTATTGAACAACCATGCTGGTATGGCTCATGGTGGTTTTGTGTTCCGTTCAGGAAAGACTGGAATGAATAAGGAACATAATCATATTATTGAGTACAGTTTGAAGTTAGATTCTAACCCAGAGTTTACAACAAGCGTATTGGTAGCTTACGCAAGAGCAGCACATCGTTTGGCAACAGAAGGTCAGACAGGATGTAAGACCGTTCTTGATATTGCACCAGCTTACTTAAGCCCTAAGAGTGGAGAAGAATTAAGAGCAACATTACTGTAAGCTGATTTTGGTTATAAAGATATAAATATAGATAGCTGTTCAGAAGGCACGGAGCAGTTACGAATAAAGAATATTGAGCTCCCGCAAATAAATTTTTTGTGGGAGCCTTTTTTACTTTTTAGGGTTTTAGTTTTCGTTTCTATTTACATTTTTAAGAAATAATGGTGCATGTGTGTTAATATAGGAAAAAAGAAGAGGACAAAAAGGATGAAGAAGTATAAAGTCACAAGAATAACAGAAGCAGACTTTGGTTGCGAGGAGCTGCAGCCAGGGGAAGAGGTAAAGGCACTGGTCTTTTTGGAAGATGAAGCGGGCGAGGTGAAGCGACTGGAAATCAGTGACAGATATTTGACAGAGCAGGGAATTGATGAGGGTAAAGAGGTTCTTATCAATCAACAGGGGATGCTGAAATCCATCGATGGCATGATGACCGAAAAGAACATGACAGAATAGATTTTTATGATTGAAATGAGTTTCATGTGTGAAAAATTAACCACTTACTTTGAGAAATCAACCACTTACGAAAATCATATTTACATTTTTTGAGAGACTGTTAGAATACAGTCATGAAGTTCAGATATGAATGATACATTCATGGAACTGATTAGATGCCTTGAATGGGGAGAGCAGATATGCGGATACGAATTGAGATGGATAATGCAATAGAAGAGGATGAAGTAATTATCCGATGCAGTGAACTGACGCAGGAGATTACAAAATTGCAGCAGCTTTTATCAGATGCGCTCAATCAGAACCGAACATTGCTCTGCTATCAGGGAGAGAAAGAAATCTTCCTAAGTTTGGAGGATATTTTGTTTTTTGAAACGGAAGGCGGTGCTGTGCAGGTACATACTGCAGATGACATGTACAGTATAAGCGCAAAGCTATACGAGCTGGAGGAAATGCTTCCCAGATATTTTGCCAGGGTTTCAAAGTCATCGATTCTTAATACGAAGAAGATTTACTCCATTACGAAGAATCTGTCAGCATCTAGTATCGTTGAATTTCAGAACAGTTACAAAAAGGTCTATGTTTCCAGATATTACTATAAGATGCTAAAGGAACTTCTAGGAAGATAAAGTGATATCTTAATATGAAAGGATTTTGGTGGAAACATAATGAGGAGGCAAAGGTCTCCTGGATAGGAGTGTGAATATGAAAGGTAATAAATTAGAAAGAGTATTCTGGGGAATATTCTTTGTGGCAGCAGCAGTGATTTTGGTTCTTAATCAGATGGGACTTTTGATTGCATGGGGCGCATTTAATTTCTGGAAGCTGTTATTAACAGCAATTCTGGTAGTATGTGGTGTGAAGAGTGCAGTGAAGTGGAATACATCAGGGCTGGTATTCAGTCTGGCGCTACTATGTATCCTATATAAAGATGTCATTGGACTTGGTGCAATCTCAGTCTGGACGATACTTTTGGCAGCGATTCTTTTAAGTATTGGACTATCCATGATTTTCCATGGACCAAGAAAGGCTTATGAGAGAAAGAAGTATGAGAAGTATCATCAGCAGTACAGCAGCTATATGTATAATGGAACAGCAAATAGTAATGGCGGTTCAGACAATCAGAATTCAGCAGAGTATGCCAAGAATCATGAGCATTTTGAGACGGTAGAAGAGACGGTTGACGATATTGTAAATATGAATACAACATTTGGTTCTAGTGTTAAGTATGTGAATTCAGGAAACTTCAGCAGAGCCAACCTTCAGTGCAGCTTTGGCGCAATGAAGGTGTACTTTGATAAGGCGGTCATTCAGAGTGGAACAGCAGATATCTGGATGGATCTTTCCTTTTCAGGAGTGGAGCTGTACGTTCCAAGAGACTGGAAGGTTGTCAATGATGTAAATTATTCACTGGCAGGTTTTGATGAGAAGAATCGCAGTGAAAGTACTGGGGTTCCAGTTCTTCGATTGGCAGGAAATGCGAATTTCGCAGGTGTTACAATAATATATGTATAGAGCAAGAGATTGAAATGAAGCAGTCGTTCTGAATCAGTAATCAGGACGACTGCTTGTTGTTTACCTTATATTTTTCTCAGGCCAGTCCTTGAAGTTACCAGTTACAACAGCATGGAACATGCGGTCCTTGACACCAGGATTTTCGTGATTAATCTGTCGAATTAGATTTTTCACATATTCTCTCTTTGTGAATCCGTCAGCAGGACAGGGATTCGTGATTACGGGAAGTTTGTTGGCATTCTTAAAGCCGATGACATCTGCTTCGTTCACATACATCATCGGACGAATCACAGAGATTCCAGTATCTTCAAAATGTGTCACAGGTGGGAAACAGTAGAGCTGTCCTTCGTAAAGGAGTGACATTAGCAAGGTTTCGATAAAGTCATCCTTGTGATGAGCATAGGCAACCTTGTTGCATTTTAAGGAAAGACAGGCCTGATTTAAAGCGCCTTTTCGCATCTTGGCACACAGAGAGCAGGGATTACTCTCTTTTCGCTGGTTAAATATAATGTCGTAAATTTCAGTAGTAACCACGGTCAGATTTACATCGAGAGAATTACATAATTCTTTTACCTCGCTGTAATCAATAGATTCAAATCCCAGATTTACAGAAATTGCTTCCAATTCAAAATGCTTTGGATAGAATCGCTGCAGATTCGCAAGGGCGTAAAGCAGGGTCAGGCTATCCTTTCCGCCACTGATTCCAATGGCAATCCGGTCACCTTCTTCAATCATTGCATAATCATCAATTGCTTGTCTAGTCAGGCTTAATAGTCTCTGTAATTTCATGCTGATCTCCATCATATATTTTCATTATTTTATCATTCCATTTAAATATATTATATCATGTCCGCTTCGGACATGATGCCTCCGGCGGATTTTTAGCACCCAATTTCTGCGGTTCCGCAGAAATCAATGTGCAATGATATAATTTGCATATATGCTCATTATATCATATTTCTTCGCTGTTACGTATATAAGAGTAATGTCAAAATTATTTTTTTGTGCTATAATGAATTTTCGCTAGTAGACTTCCGATATCCATCAGGCGGTCAGAAATAAAAGAGGGTTATGAAATGTCAACATTTTTTTCACAGTCAAAAGATAATATGAAGTATCTGTTTGCAGATAAGAATAGATTAAGTCCAAAGAAACGAAGAAAGAGAAGAAGAGCAATCGCTACGGTATGGGGATTGGTGTTTGTATTTATTCAGTTGATTGCTATGATTTTATTCATGACGCAGGTGATTAAGCTGGACATGCTGCCAGTGAAGTATCTGATAATGGTGACACTGATATTGATTCTATTGTTGCTTTATGATTTCACAACACAGTTTACAAAATCCAATGTATTTGGAAAGATTCTTGCAGTCATGTTGTCGGGAGTTATGTTGTTTGGATTCTTCTTTGCAGCTAAGGTGAATACAACACTGAGTAGAATCAGCAACCGTGCCCAGCAGGAGGGCGGAGTTGCCGCCAATAATAAGAAGGTCAATGAAGAACCATTTATTATATATTTATCAGGAATGGATGATGAGGGAGATGTTTCCTTATACGGACATAGCGATGTAAATATCTATGCAGTCTGTAATCCGAAAACGAGACAGATTTTATTGATGTCGACACCAAGGGATTCATTTATCACTATAACGGATGGGGTAAAAACTGGATATGATAAACTGACACATGCAGGAAATAAAGGAATAGAATATTCCATGAAGGCTCTTACAGGATTGTATGGAATTTCACCAGATTATTACGTGAGAGTGAATTTTACAGGATGTGTGAATATTGTGGATGCATTAGGTGGAATTACTATTAATTCGGAGGTGGAATTCACCAGTGGATGGGAAGCATGGTATGATTCCTATCATTATAACATTGGACCGAATAAATGTAATGGACAGCAGACCATTGCATTCGTCCGAGAAAGAAAAGCGTTTGATGATGGAGACTTCCAGCGAGGAAGAAACCAAGAAGCAGCAGTGTCTGCAATTATTGCCCAGGCAACTTCACCAGCGATTCTGATGAATTACAGTGATGTATTAGATTCTATATCAGATATGATGATCACCAATATGCCTACGTCTACCATATCAACACTGGTTAAGGATCAGCTTACAGATTCTACGTCATGGAATATTCAGTCCTACAGCGTAGATGGATATACGCCTGACGAATTGCTGTATGGTCAGGTATATGATGATACACCACCAATGAATGTGGTGCTTCCGTACAAGGAAAGTATTAACATGGCAATTGAGCTGATGAATAAGACTACAGCTGGAGATGTGTTTGATGTGGATTCTTATGTAGAACAGAATCTGCCAACAACAAAAACAACGTCGATTAATGCAGCGACATTTGGGATACTGGGATATTAATAGAACGGAGTTACATATGAGGATTATACTAAATGACTTAATGCTGGCTTTCTCCACAGCGCTGGATTATGTAGAAATCAGTCTAATTGGTGCTACCAATGGGCATTCTAGAAGAGTGGCAGCATTGTCCTGTAAGCTTGCGGAGAGTTTCGGGATTAGTGATGAACAGAGATTTTATCTGACCGTGGCAGCAGCACTGCATGATAATGCGCTGACGGAATTTATTTGTGAGGAATTACGTCCAGCAATCACAGAGGATGGCCAGATTGATGCATATGTAGAGCGGAATCTGGGCAGACATTGTGTCATGGGGGAGCGGAACGTCAGTGGGCTTTCCTTTTATTCAGAAATCAAGGATGCAATTCTATATCATCATGAGCGGGCAGATGGGAATGGTCCATTTGGAAAGAAACCAGAGGAAATACCTACATTTGCAAGAATTATACATTTTGCGGACATTATGGACGTATCTTATCAATTTGGGGATATGAACCAGGAAAAGTATGAAAAGATCAATCGATTTTTAGATGAAAGAGGTCGAAAGGTATTCGATGATGAGATGATTGCAGCATTTCGACGCATTTCCTATGATGATCTGGCTGCTTGTAAGTGGAATGATATGCTTGGAACAATTCCATTAATTAAGAAGGATTATTCTAGCAAAGAGATTGAAGGAATGGCGCAGTTCTTTGCAAAAATTATTGATTATAAGTCACCCTTTACCTGTAGCCATTCCATGGGAATCGCTGAAAAAGCAAGAAAGATCAGTCAGTTTTATGGCTGGGATGAAGCAGCGCAGGATGAGATGTATCTGGCTGGAGCACTTCATGATGTTGGGAAGCTCATGGTTGATAATGCAATTCTGCATAAGCCAGGGAAGCTGACGGACGAAGAGTATGAGGACATTCAGGATCATGCCATGGGTACTTATCGAATCTTAAGCGGAATTAGCGGATTTGATGAAATTACTTCCATTGCCTCGCTTCATCATGAAAAGCTGGATGGAAGCGGATATCCATTTCATAAAAAGGCAGAAGAATTGGGATTTAAGGAACGTGTCATGATGGTACTGGATATTTATCAGGCATTGACAGAACCTCGTCCTTACAAAGAGGGTATGTCTCATGAGAAGAGCATGTCAATAATTTATGGAATGGTGGAACAGGGCAAACTGGACGGGCAGGCAGCAGAAGATGTGGATCAGTGCTTTGGAGTAAGCGGTGAATAGTTCAGCGCTATAAGATAAAGTATAGATTGAAATATAGAACGGATATAAATTTAAGAGAGTAAGAGCATGAGATTTTCAGCAATTTAGAAAATGCTGGAAATACTATGCTCTTATTTTTTGTTGTTTAAATCATTTTGTATGTTTATTTTGTGGACTTTTGCAGAAACTGTTATATATGGGAGTATGAAGAAAAATTATAGAAGAAAGCTAACTGTACCGAAAGGACTGAACAGTTATGAATATAGAAAAGAAGCGGAGGAATGATGATGATATTGTGGATGCGGCTGTGATAGTGATTACAGCAGGAGCGAATCAGAAGCCAGGTGAGACCAGACTGGATTTGGTGAAAAAGAATATAGGGATTTTTCAGTCTATCATTCCTGAACTTTCTTCGCAAAAATGTCAGGGTATTCTTCTGATCGTTGCAAATCCGGTGGATATTCTTACTTATGTGGCATTAAAGATTTCAGGTTTTCCAGAAAACAGAGTGATTGGTTCGGGCACAGTTTTAGATACGGCTAGATTGAAGGAAAAACTGGGGAACCATTTGAGTGTCGATAGCCGCAGTGTCCATGCGTTTATTATTGGAGAGCATGGTGACAGCGAGATCGCAGCATGGAGCAGTGCAAATGTTTCAGGAATTGGTATTGATGATTTTGGCGAAATGAGAGGACATTTTAATCATCAGATGGATATGGAGAATATCGCAAATGATGTTAAGAACAGTGCCTATGAGATCATTGAAAAGAAGCAGGCGACCTATTATGGAATTGCTATGGCAGTGCGCAGAATCTGCGAGGCGATTGTGCGAGACGAGAAGTCTATTCTGCCAATCTCCAGTATGATGCATGGAGAATATGGTATAGAGGATGTTGTGTTAAGTATGCCTGCAATTGTTGGAAAGAGCGGGGTGGAAAACACCGTGCCAATTGATTTAAATTACGGAGAGGTTGCGAAACTGCAGGAATCTGCTAAAGCATTGCGGGAAGTGTTAGACGAAAATAAGATATAGAATGTGCCTCGGGAAGCGTGTTGCTGTGAACGGAGTGAACAGGAATTGTTTGAGAATCAATGGCATATATGTAATCTAAAATATCTTGTGAGTTCTTAAGAAAAATGATATACTTGTCAAAATAACTTGTGAATATTGGCAGCGAAGATTTTTATAATTACGGCTGGGAAGAAGAATATCTGCAGGCAATGTATATTTTCGGAGGAACATGAGATTATGGAATTATGGGATATTTATGATAAAGATAAGAATAGAACAGGCAGAACTATGAAGCGTAATGACTGGTGCTTGAAGGATGATGAG
>JAQUVV010000137.1 GCA_028693195.1 Lachnospira sp. | reverse complement strand
CACAGGTGGATGGATTAAGTTATGAAGATTATACCATGGTTCTTGGAACGGATACCTTTGTAGTGGATGGATTTTTAGATGCACTTTATGGCATGACAGCAGGTCAGACGAAAGTCGTGACGTTGGTAATGCCTGAGAAGTTTGATGATGATCCAGATTTGGAAGGAAAACGTGTTGTATATAATATCACCATGAGTAATGTACAGCAGCCAGATGTTCCAATGATTACAGATGCATATGTGAAGGAATACTTTAACTGTGATACAGTGGATGCATATAAAGCACAGTTAAAGGGAGAACTTCAGGAAGAAATAGATAATCAGATTCAGCAGGCAAAAGATGAAGCAGTTTTAACACAGCTTCAGAATGTGGCAACTGTGAATTCATATCCAGAAGGTGTTTTGGAACAGAAATCAGAAGAGCTTTCAACATCTATTGGATTCTACAGCAATATGCAGGGAAAGACCAATGAAGAGTACTGTCAGGAAAAGTTCGGTATGTCCTTTGATACTTATGTGGAAAATGCTGTTAAGCAGCAGATGATTTTACAGGCAATCATTGAAAAAGAAGAACTTTCTATCACGGAATATGAATATAAGGGGAATTTGGAAGCATTTGCCAATGATAATGGCTATACAAACAAAGATAGTTTTGCTGAAAAGTTTGGCAAGGACAAGATTGTCGTTGCAATGCTGCTTCAGCAGGCACAGGATATTGTAATGAATAATGCAGATATTACGGAGAATTAAATTCTAAGTTAGTAACTTTATACATTGTATATCGGAAGACCTCACATACAAATATCAGTTTTTTGATTCCGTTGTCCTAATCGTTCCGACGAGCCCCTTAATACTAGAATCATGTTCAGCAAGGGCTTCCATGATTCTATGGGTCTCGTCTCCACAGGCCAAAAGTCATCAAAATAACTAATATTTATATGCAAGGTCTTCATTTACGTATTGCAAGAAAGTTACTAAATTAGAATATATGTAGTGGCGACAGGGGGCGAATCAGCATTTTGCTGATTCGCCCCCTGTTCTTTTCCGCTACTTATATTTCTATTTTATATATGTTTTTCGTATAATCTTGCTTTAGGTGGATGTCGCAGAGTATGTGTTATGCCATAAGCAGGTACTAGTAAGCCGTCGTTACTTAGCTGATGTTCTTTATCAGCTTATGTAACGCAACGAGCGAGGTGTAGCGAAAGCGTGCCTGTGTTGGCGTAATGCATACTCTGTGACCTACTATAATGTAACAAAAACATGTTTAAATTAAAATTTAATGGCTTCCAGTTGATCCAAATCCACCTTCGCCTCTGACAGTATCATTCAATTCGTCAACCTCATTGAAATCTGCAGTGATATATGGTGTTAATACGAACTGTGCAATACGTTCTCCGTTGCTAATTGTAACAGGTTCATTAGCGTGGTTGTGTAATGCTACCATGATTTCTCCACGATAGTCAGAATCGATAACTCCAACTTTATTAGCAGGCGCAAGACCTTTCTTGCAAGCCATTCCAGATCTTGCATATACTAAGCCAACAAGTCCTTCTGGGATTTCCATAGCAATTCCGGTGTGGATGAACTGAGTTTCTCCAGGCTGGATAGTTGTTTCTGCATCCATGCATGCATAAAGGTCAGCTCCGGCAGCGTAAGCGCTTCCGTAAGTAGGGATGACTGCTTCTGGTAATAATTTCTTGATATTCATTTTTTGCATTGTAATGTAATCCTCTCGTTTTTTATATGATTTTTTTGAATAATTTTGCTGCTAGGTACACTGGAATGTAATCTAAAAGAGCAGTACAACCTGATTTTCTTTCAATGATTCTTGAACCAGAATGGTTCTCTGATTTTCAGAACCCTTGAACTTTAGATTCAAGTTCTTTAATTCTTCAACAAACTTTCCATCGACTAATACGTCTATATAGGAAAGCAGTTCTTTCGTTTCTGGCCATTTCTCGCACATGTTTTCTAGAATATCTTTATCAAATAGATAACCTGAAAAACACCAGATATCCTTGTTAGGATAAGCTTCTTTTACTGCCTTTACTAGTGGAAGAAGTCCAATCTGATTATTGTGTTCAAAAGGTTCTCCGCCAAGAAGCGTCAAACCAGATATATAATCGGGCTTCATGGAATCTAGGATTTCTTGAATGGTTTCTTCAGTAAATGGAGTTCCGTAATTGAAGTCCCATGCAATTTCATTAAAACAGCCTTTGCAGTGGTGGGTGCATCCGCTCACAAACAGTGTTGTTCGGACGCCAGGACCATTTGCAACATCGCTGTACTTGATTTCTGCATAATTCATAGCATCATGTCCTTTCATTGGATTATAGCTGTTCAGCAACTGAACATTTTCATTATAACAAAAATGACTTAGAATAACTACTAGAAAAGACCGATAAATTGTTGGTAAGTATGCGGAATGGATTTTTTGAATGTGGCTGAATGGGTTTAAATAAAAGCGCAACAATAAATCTGTAAAAAAATAAGAAAAATGGTATAATGAGCAAATAATAATGATAATTTATGATAAAAACAAAGGATTTCTATACAATACATGTTTAAAATCAGTAGAAATGAAATGTGTGTATGATATAATGAGCATATGTAAAGGTAA
The DNA here is from genome assembly GCA_028693195.1 of Lachnospira sp. Lineage (GTDB taxonomy): Bacteria > Bacillota > Clostridia > Lachnospirales > Lachnospiraceae > Lachnospira. The sequence continues at coordinate 4,631 of JAQUVV010000137.1, read as the reverse complement.
AAATAATATTTTATGAGGTGGCAATATGGTGGATATTTATTTTGACAAGTTATATAAATATGAGAGAAAGCAGGAATGTTGCAGTGTTGCAATTCCTTTTAAAAAGGGCGAGTTAAAGGACTGCAGCCATGTTGCAGTTTTACAGGATCAAAAGCCTGTAATGATACAGCCAAAGATTACATCAAAGTATGATGATGGAAGTGTTCGCTATTTATTTGTACGATTCTTAGCAGACCTTCCTGCAAATAAAGGAGCAGTACTGCAGTTTGATGGAGATGCTGCTGCATTAAATGATGAGGACGGAATTGTAGTTGAGAAGACAGAAGATGGATATTTTGTGAATTGCAAGGGAATGGAATTTGCTGTAAAGGACAACAGTCAAAGTGTTTTTCAGATGCTAGATGATGGACGAAAGATTTATACAGAAGAACATTTTTCAGGTCCCTATTTAAAAGACGGAGAAGGGATTACTTACGATTGCCAGATTGGCGAATGGAAAGTAGTTGAAGAGGGTCCAGTGTGTGCGATTCTTGCAGCAAAGGGAAGTAATATCTGTACAGGTTTTGAACAGAAATGTGATTTTGAATTAAGATTAACAGCTTATGTTGGAAAGCCATATGTGGAAGTTTCTTACCGTATCATCAATACTTCGGAAAAAGAGTTACATGTGGCATCGCTGGTATTTACAGTGAATGCAGATGCAGACCAGATGGTTTCAGATAATCTGATTCCTATGGATTTTAGAGTTGAGGCTGATTCCACTGGGTGTGGCGATATTCTCACAGATAATAGTCATTGTGATGGCCCAATCTTTCATACCAATGGAACAAGAGAGCTTCAGATGATTGAAGAGAAAGCACCTGTATCTGGAGTTAGAACATTTGTGGGAAATTCCAATTATAAGACGGATTTCTATATTGGAAAAGATGGAGAGACAGTTAATAAGATCATTGATGCTCAGTTCCTTGAGAAAGAGGCGAATGAACATTTTGCGGAAGTATTCTATGGAACATTCATGGCGGATCGTACGGATGAACAGGATGGATTGTGCATTACAGTGTTCCAGGCACAGCAGAATTATCCAAAGGCTGTGAAAGCAGAGAAGAATGGAATTGCAGTAATGCTTGTTCCTGAGAATGTAGATAAGATTGTCATGCAGCCGGGTATGGCAAGAGAGCAGAAGATGTTATTGCATTTTCATAAGCCAGAAGAGCCAATCTGGGAGATTGATAACCGTAGCTTAATATATCAGATGCCGGATCGACCATGTATTGCACCAGAGGTGTTTAAGAATTCTGGAGTGATGCTGGATGTATTCCCTGAAAAGCTCAATGATGATGTGGAGATTGCTCTGATTAATAAATGTGATGGACACACTAGAGTCTATGGGATGCTCAACTGGGGCGATACGATTGATGAAGGATATACTAAACAGGGACGAGGAAATGGAAAACCAGTATTTTCCAATAACGAATATGATTATCCACATTCCTGTGCATTACAGTATGCAAGAACTGGTGTGAGAAGATTCTTAGATTATTTGTTTGTTGCTGCTTCACACTGGATGGACTGTGATGTCTGCCATTATAGCAGCAATCCGTTACATATTGGCGGACAGTGGGAGCATACAGCAGGACACTGTAAGCATGGAATTATGGTTTGTTCTCATGAGTGGGTGGAAGGATTACTGGATTATTACCATTTCTCTGGAGATGAACGTGCTTATGAAACTGCAATTGGCATTGGAGACAATGTTTTAAGACTGCTAGATACACCGATGTATGCAGTTGCTGGAGAAGCAAATGCGAGAGAGACAGGGTGGGCATTGCGCACACTGACAGCTCTTTATGTAGAAACAGGTGATGAGAAGTGGACTAGCAAGTGTGAGTGGATTATTGACAGTTTTAAAGTATGGGAAGACCAGTACGGAAATTGGCTTGCACCATATACAGATAATACGACGATTCGTGTAGGTTTTATGATCTCTGTGGCAGTCGGAAGTGTTATGAGATATTATAGAGTATTTCCACGTCCAGAACTAAAAGAAATGATTCTTCGTGCGGTAGATGATGTGGTTGACAACTGTCTGTTACCAAACGGATTGTTCTATTACAAGGAGCTTCCAAGTATCGCAAGATTAGGAAACAATACGCTGCTGTTGGAATCTCTGACGATTGCTTATGAACTGACAGGAGATGCCAAGTATCTCATTCCAGGACGAAAGACATTCGACAAAGCAATTGGCGAGAAGGCTGGAAATGCAGTTGGTGATAAGAAAATTGTAGATGATGCAGTGATTTGTGCAGGAGCAAGTGGAAAGGGGTTTGCTCAGAGTTTTATACCATTGATTACATATTATAAAGCACTTTCCGAGGAAGGAATGATGTGATATACTTATAGAAATGTAAATTAGGGTTTATAAATAATAAGTAATCATAAGGAGACGAACTATGAGAATCGGTATTAGAGCACATGACGTGAAGTATGCACCACTGGAGGAATTGATTCCGAACATTCATGCACAGGGATTTCACTGCATGCATATTGCGTTATCTAAGTCAATTAAAGAATTCAAGCCTGAAATCGAGACAATGACTCCAGGACTTGCTATGTATATGAAAGAACTTTGTGCGGAGAATAAGGTGGATATTGCAGTTCTTGGCTGTTATCTGAACCTGTGTAATCCTAATCCAGAACAGCATAAGAAAATTGTTGAGAAGTATATGGCACATATTCGTTTTGCAAGTATCTTAGGATGCGGTGTGGTAGGAACAGAGACAGGCGCTGTGAATGAAGAATATAAGTATGAGCCTGCTAATCACAGTGAGGAAGCTTTAGAAACATTTATCGAGAATTTGAGACCGATTGTAAAATATGCAGAGCAATTTGGCGTGATTATGGCTATTGAACCAGTATGGAAGCACATTGTTTATACAGTAGAGCGTGCAAGAAAGGTTCTGGATGCAATTGATTCTCCAAATCTTCAGATTATATTTGATCCAGTGAATCTTCTATGCGTTGATAATCTCTCTCAGCAGGACGAAATCATTAATCAGGCATTTGAACTTTTAGGTAAGGATATTGCAGTTGTTCATTGTAAAGACTATGTAGTAGAGGGCGATGAGTTGAAGTCAATCGCAGCTGGAACCGGCAGTCTGAATTATCCACTGCTTTTGAAGAAGGTTAAGGAACATAAGCCATATGTTCACTGTACATTAGAGAATACTGATCCTGAAAATGCAGTGGCAACTCGTGAATTTATGGAAAAGACATACGCAGAAGTATAAAAAATTTAAAGCTGTTACATAAATTGAAGAAAAGCATAGATATGCAGAACTTCAATTTTGTGTGACGGCTTTTTTAAATTATAGAAAATTTGGTTTGTGCCTGTTGCACTTGTGTTTTCGTAAATTAAAAGGTATAATTAACTATTATCTAAACATAAGAGGGAGGCAGTGTCCTCCTTAAGAGTATGGAGGACTATATGCCAGAGAACATCGTATTGCCTAACGAGAATAATATTAAAACAGAAAAGGTGGAACGACCTGTTGATACTCCAGCTGATTTTACCAGCCCAGAGGTCCTTTATGAAGACTTAATTAATGAGATTCGAAAGTATCATCCATCGTCAGATCTTTCTGATATTGAGAAAGCATATAAGGTCGCAAAGGAAGCACATAAAGATCAGAAGAGAAAGTCGGGTGAACCATATATTATTCACCCTCTTTGTGTTGCAATTATCCTGGCAGAATTAGAACTGGATAAGGAGTCTATTATTGCAGGACTTCTACATGATGTTGTAGAAGATACAGTGATGACCAGCGAGGATGTGACTAGAGAGTTTGGCGCAGAGGTCTCTCTTCTGGTAGATGGCGTTACAAAGCTGACACAGTTAAGCTATGAACATGATAAGATTGAAGTTCAGGCAGAGAATCTTCGAAAGATGTTTCTGGCAATGGCAAAGGATATCCGTGTTATTCTGATTAAGCTGGCAGATAGACTTCATAATATGCGTACGATGCAGTATCAGTCTCCGGCAAAGCAGAAAGAAAAGTCACGCGAGACCATGGAAATCTATGCGCCAATCGCACATCGTCTTGGTATTTCTAAGATTAAGGTTGAGTTAGATGATCTTTCCATGAAGTATCTGATGCCGGATGTATATAATAGCCTGGTTGAACAGGTCAGCTTGAATAGACCGGGAAGAGAAGCATTTATTAAAAGTATTATCAACGAAGTTGGTATGCATATAAGCAATGCAGGTATTGAAGCAGAAATTGATGGACGAGTAAAGCATTTCTTCTCAATCTATCGTAAAATGGTGAATCAGAATAAGACGCTGGATCAGATTTATGATATTTTTGCTGTACGAATTAAGGTGGATACAGTCAAGGATTGTTATGCGGCACTAGGAGTCATTCATGAGATGTATAAGCCGATTCCAGGTAGGTTTAAGGATTATATTGCTATGCCAAAGCCTAATATGTATCAGTCCCTTCATACAACTTTGATTGCGTCTAATGGACAGCCATTTGAGATTCAGATACGAACATATGAGATGCATCGTATTGCTGAATATGGTATTGCAGCGCATTGGAAGTACAAGGAAGGTCAGAATGGTGTCAAGGGTG
>JAQUVV010000004.1 GCA_028693195.1 Lachnospira sp. | reverse complement strand
GACGCTGGAATTATTCCAATTCTTATGGGCTCAGGAATGCACTGTGTAGGTTGTCCATCATCAGCTGGTGAGACAATTGAAGAAGCTGCTATGGTTCATGGAATTGATTGCGATATGTTAGTTGAAGAGATTCAGAATTACATGCAGTCAGTTGGCTAAGTCAGTGGATTGTATTACAGAGGCTGTTCATCAGTTTTAGTGATATGAATATGAAAACAAAGAAACCGGTATCTATCAGATATTACTGATGGATGCCGGTTTTTTAATTTATAGGTACTGCTGGTAAACACTTTATTCTTTTGGGTTATAATCTTGCCATAATCTGAATGGCATGTTTACTTGAAATACATTCTGCATGCTCTTCAAAATAACTGAGTGATGCTGGATTAGAAGAGACACGTGTTCCGAATTCAGAAAGAATATTACAGGTCTTATTAAAATTCACTGCTGGACAGTTAGTTCTTTTTAACACAAGATAATACTTTCCATCCTTTTGTTTCTTGAAAACAGAACTATAATCGTTATATACAGACTGAACAGCACGGGATGCTTCTGAAACAGCATCCAGAGTTTGAAACTGAAATACACGAATAATCGTGTTATCTGTTGGTGGTGCAGGTTCTGTAGGCTCTGCAGAAGCAGAAGTAGAATCTTTCTTCTGGGAGAGCGTCTGTCCTAAAGGAATAAAAGGCTTTGTATGATTTGAATCCGTATCGGTTATACTTTGATTGAGGTAATCCTTTACTTTGCTGAAAAGATTAAGGATGTCACTAGAGGAATCCTCATCCTTTTGGCTGGCAGATGCAGCTGGCTGCTGGTTGGCCTCCAAAGCATCAAGTTCATCACTGGCGGTTGGAAGTTCATAGTTATCTGACTCAATTACTTCCATATCATCTCCATATGGATAGTCATCATCGTAGTCATCCATACTGGAAGGGGAGAACTTAGAAAATCTGGTATCAAGCTCTTCTGGGTCGTCGACCTTCGTGACAATGAGAACAATACAGTCTGAAGATACAGGAATTGCCTCAATCATCAGAGGAATATCGTCTGCTTCAAAGCCGAGCTCATGTGAAGCCTGCTGCATCATATCACGGAATAATTCTCTTGCTTTCTCACTGCCATAGGCGAGTTCGCTAATCTTTAATTGTCTGGATGCAAGATCCGATTTATTCAGGGTACAGCGTATCTGGTTTTCACTTAATCGTTCGATTTTCATAATATCACTTCCAATCATATAAAGGTATACATATCTCTTTTAATAATACTCATTTTTGTGGGATATGTAAAGATTTTATGGACGAGTTCCCGTAAAGAAAAAGTAAAGAAATTATTAAGAGAAAATGTCGAATCTAGTGCGACTGAATAAAATACATTTATCATATCAAAAATATATTGCAAATGTTTGAATGATAGTATATGATAGTGCTATGAGTTGTTCAGTGCAGTGAGTAAAGGAGGTGCCCAGGAAAGAAACTGTTATCTGAAAAGTATGAAGTAATAAAAGAACTTGGTGAATCAGAGCATTCTCAAGTGCTGTTGATACGGCATAAGAGGCTCGAAGTCTTAAGAACTGCCAAGATCATTTCTAAAAAGGAGCAGAATGCAGATCGATTGATGCAGGAAGCGAATCTAATTAAGAATCTGAAACATCCCGGAATTCCATTAATATATGATATTGAAGAAGATAGTAATAGTATCTGTATAATCGAAGAATATATTTCTGGTAAATCTTTGAGTGAGTACGTGAAACAGAGTAAATCACTTCAACCTGACATTATTTTCCATTTATTAATTGAAATTTGTAAAATTCTTGAGTATATTCATGGGTTTGGAGAATATGGCATTATTCATTTGGATCTGAAGCCTGAACATATTATGATTGATGAGCTGAAGCAGGTGTGGCTGATTGATTTTGATAATGCGGTGAATGGAGACCAGAAAAAAGGTCAATGTGAAGGAACAGTATTCTATGCTGCGCCAGAACAGTATCACAGGCTGGAACTGGATCAGCGGGCGGATATTTATAGTCTGGGAATGTTGTTTTTGTACATGTTTAATGAGAAAAATGTACAATCTGGTGTTGATGGTATTCGTCAACACATGTTATATCCAATTATAAAAAAATGTATGCATCATAATCCAGCAGAGCGCTATCAACAGGTGTCAGACGTTCGCAGGGAGATGGAGATGCTACAAGAGAAGTATTTAAAGCAGAAGAGAAACGGCAGTGAACACTCAATTGTAATTCGTATCAAAGGTGCGAGACATGGTATAGGTGCAACGCATTTATGTTTGTCTATGGCAAAATGTTTTCGCAAACAAGGACTTTCAGTGCTCTGCGTTGATGCGTCCTATAACCAGCATCTATTCTTAGCAAGTGGGGAAGGCAAACCGCAGTCCAATGGAATCTATGAATGCCATGGGATATCAATTCTTCCTGATTATCATGGGAGAGTTGTATGCAAGCCAGAAGCATATCAGGTTATTATTGTGGATGAAGGCGCTTATAAAAAGCCTTGCCAGTCTGAGAAAATCTGGAAGGAACGCTGCATATCGGGGCAATACGAAGTGATTTGTGTATTGGTTGTAGATGGAAAGTATGGGGCGGAGAATGAGCAGAAGCTATTTGCCAGAGAGAATCAGAGAAATGTAATATTTGTAAATCATATGAATGGCATGCAGTTTTACAGATATTGCAGAAATCTCAAGGAAAAGGTCACATGCTACGCAATTCCCTGTATTTATCAATGGAACAGACCTGGTAGATTGTTTGAAGAAAATATACAGAGATGGATAGAAGAATTTGCGCCAGAGGTACTTATTACGGATCATAAGAACGGAATGAGAGAGGTATGTGTTGAAACTAAAAAGATATTACACTGGTTTCATAAAAAATAAGAAAATTGTTGCAGTAACGGGGCTTGCACAGGGAGTTGGAACAACACATCTAGCAGTCATGTTAGCAACGTATCTTACAAATGGAAGACATTGCAGGGTGGCAGTCGTGGAATATGGACAACATGGAAGCTATGAACAGATGAAGAATGTCATGAAGTATAAGAGGGTCAGGTTATCCACGAAAGCGCTGGCAGAACACGGGTTTTCCGCCTATGGAATTGATTTTTATCAAAGTATCTATCAGAGTGGAGCGATTGGAATTTTGCGTGAAAATTATGATGTAATTATTATTGATCAGAGCCTAAGGGCGAATCAGTTCATTTCTATAGAAGAAGCGGCTGAATTGTGGCAGGCAGATATGAGAATTGCAGTAATTTCAATGGTTCCATGGAAATGGAAAGAATGCATCTGGAAGCAGAATCGGCTAATGGAGACAGTAGAGAAGAAAAGACTGAAGACTGTATCAATGACGGATGCAGCTTATAGAAAAAATGAGAAGGTACTTCAGATTCCATGGGAACCAGATCCATTCCATATCAAAGCAGAAACGATTCCATGGCTCTATAGGCTGCTGGAAGAGTGAATGAACTGAATATACCCTGAAAAGACAGGGCAATATATTGCTGAAAGGATGAGTAATCTGGAACAGCAGTAACACACCAGAACTGGTGAAGTATAAGTATATATCACATAACAACAAAATAGTGGCTGCTTCGAAAACCATATTGAGTAAAGTGCTTCTACGGTTTTACGGTGAAGTACTGAGCAGTTACGAAAAATAAAACAAGAAAAGATACGGATTCCCTTCGTATACGGAGAGCTGCTGCAGATGTGGAACACTGTGGCAGCTTTTTTGTGACAAATTGATTGTGTTTCTATAGGAAATTAGATATAATTTTTAGGGTTAGGTACATGGTTTATGAGGACCTTATGATTTAGGATAGAAAGAATGGAGATCAATATGAAATACAACGATAGCGAATATGATGAGGACGAACTTGATCTGGAAATGGAAGATATCGACACTGAAATCGGTGGAGAGGCGTCAGATTATGATGATATAGATTATGAGCTTGATGATGCTGCGGCATATGATGAACTTCGAGATTTTGATGATAGAATGTTTGCGCGGGAGAGAGAAAAGGCGCAGAGAAATACAGCTAGAAAGAAAGCAAATCATAGAGGCGGCGCTAGACGAAGAAAGAGAGGAGTTTCGCCTATAGGAATTGGCATGCTGGTGGCAGCAGGTCTTCTGGCGGTGCTGGTGGCAGGATTCTTTATTCAGAGAAATATGCCAACAAAAGAGAAGATGAATGGCTACGAGTATTTTGGAGTATCGAAAGAGGAACAGAATCTGGTGATTCTAGATGATACCAGTTATCCAGATACAGGAATCTATGTAGAGGGGCAGCTTTATCTGCCACAGGATTTTGTTGCATCGAATCTGAATGTGAGATACTACTATGATACAGAAAGCCAGGCAGTGCTTTATACAGATTCTACGAAGACCTATACATTTACGATTGGGCAGACTGGATATCAGGACAGCAAGGGTGGTACATATACATCAGAACATCCAGTTGCACTTATGCAGGAGCAGGAGCTTTATCTGAATTGGGAATTTGTGGGTGCCCATACAAATTGTACGTATGAATATGGAACCAGTCCTGCAAGAGTCAGCATTAATATGATTCAGGATGAGATGACGACAGTCACTGCCACGAAGAAATCAGCAGTTCGTTTCAGAGCAGGAATCAAGAGTCCGGTTCTGGAAGAGGTTGATAGTGGGACCAAGCTGATTTATGTAGATGGAATCGATGATTGGTCCAGAGTTATTACACCATCTGGCTACACAGGCTATATTAAGAACGGAGCGATTTCAGAGCAGGTAACTGAGATTCCAGAGGATACATTTGTAGAAAGTTACCAGACCATCAACAAGGGCAAGGTTTCTCTGGTCTGGTTTCAGGTGGCAAGTGAATATGGAAACAGTTATATTGATGATTATCTGACACAGACATCAGGAATTACAACGATTTCTCCGACCTGGTATACCATTACAGATGCATTAGGGAATATGGACTGCTTCGCAACCAGTGATTTTGTCAATAATATGCATCAGCAGGGCATGGAGGTATGGCCGCTGATTAGTGATTTTAATACAAATGTAGATTTTAAGGCTCTTTATTCGAGCAAGACAGCCAGAACAAATATGATTCAGCGTCTGGTGGGTGATGCGGCTGTCTATGGATATGATGGAGTTAATATTGACTTTGAAAATATTCGTACAGATTATAGTAGAGATTTCCTGCAATTCTTGAGAGAACTGTCAGTTGTCTGTGAGGAGAAGGGATTGGTACTCTCGACAGATAATTACAAACCGGAGAGTTATAATTCATGTTATCGCTTGAAGGAACAGGCGGTATTCGTAGATTACTGTATTCTGATGGCATATGATGAGCATTATGCTGGCTCTGAGAAAGCAGGTTCGGTTGCATCGCTTTCATTTGTGGAAGAGGGAATTCAGGATATGTTAAAGCAGGTTCCAAAGGAACAGGTGATTACAGCAATTCCATTTTATACAAGAGTGTGGACCACAACAACGTCTGGAACCACAAGTGTAGCAGTTGGAATGCAGGCAGCATTGGATCAGCTGAGTGTCTATAATACATCAGCAATCTGGTCTGAGGACGCAGGACAATATTGTATGTCTGTTCAGGGGAATGGTGGTACTGTCGAAATCTGGTTTGAAGAGGATCGCTCTGTGGAAGAGAAGATGAAGAAGATTCAGCAGTATGGTCTGGCAGGCGTCGCAGAGTGGAGACTGGGACTGGAAAAGGCATCTGTATGGAATGTGATTAACCAGTATTTGCAGTAAGACTTTCTGATATTGCTTCATGAATCTGAATGATAGCATATTACAATTTAATTTTTCATATACTGATACAAATGGGACTTCTGGGCGGATGGTATGAAGAGAAGGATTCTGATTTCTGTAATGTCTGTGTTGATGCTGGTGACGGTCTATATTGCGACAAATGTGGTGCTTCCCAGTGCGGGGAGCAGAGAGACTTGGAATGAGAGCAGTAAGAATGAGCCAGAGGATGAAAATATATCTGTGAATTATTCGGATAAATGTGTCGTGATTGACAGTGGACATGGAGGAATTGACCCGGGTAAGGAGAGCAGCGATGGCGTACTGGAAAAGGATATTAATCTTGCCATTGCGATGAAGCTAAAAGATTTGCTGGAAGCGGCACAGATCAAAGTGGTCATGACGCGAACTACAGATAATGGGCTGTATGACGATAATGATAGCAATAAGAAAATCGCAGATATGAAGAAGCGATGTGAGATCATTAATAACAGTGGTGGAAATCTAGTTGTTAGCATTCATCAAAATAGTTTTCAAAGTGGGCTTGTAAAAGGAGCTCAGGTGTTCTATTATAAGTATTCGGCAGATGGAAAGAAAATCGCAGGTATACTACAGAATCAGTTGATTGAAAGTCTGGACAATGGAAATAAGCGTGTGGCAAAAGAGGATAATACGTATTATCTGCTTCTACATACCAAAATTCCAACGGTCATTGCAGAATGTGGATTTCTCTCAAATCAAGAGGAAAAGACGCTTCTGTGTACAGAGGAATATCAACAAAAAATTGCACAGGCTTTATATGAAGGTGTTTTGAAATATTTAGCTACGCTGTGAACAGCAACGGGATTCGAACACTAACAGTGTAAGGATATATTACAAATTTATGAGCAGAAGCTGTAGAACATGCATAATGAAGAAGGTAAGAATGATGGAAACAATCATAGGAAAGATACAAAAGGATCAAGAGAAGGAAAATCGGCTGATTTACGAGAAGGCTGGGCAGATTTTAAGAAGTGGGGGTCTGGTTGCATTTCCAACAGAGACAGTTTATGGACTGGGAGGAGATGCACTGGATGAGAAAGCTTCTGCAAAGATCTATGCAGCCAAGGGAAGACCATCCGATAACCCGCTGATTGTGCACATTGCAGATCAAAAGGATTTGTATGAACTTTCCTGTGATGTGAATGAGAAGGCATTAAAGCTGGCTGAAAAGTTCTGGCCAGGTCCATTGACGATGATTTTAAAGAAGAAGGATATTGTTCCCAATTCCATTACTGGAGGTCTTGGAACGGTTGCAATCAGAATGCCAAGTCATCCAGTGGCAGCAGAGTTGATTCGGACATCGGGTGTATATATTGCAGCACCAAGTGCGAATACATCTGGAAAGCCAAGTCCAACCAAGGCGGAGCATGTCATCAATGATTTGTCTGGAAAAATAGATATGATTATTGAGGATGATACTGTGGATATTGGTGTGGAATCAACAATTGTTGATTTAAGTGAGGAAATTCCGACCATACTAAGACCAGGATATATTACACAGGAGATGCTTTGTGAGGTGCTGGGAGAGGTACGGATTGATCCAGCAATTGAAGGATCATTAAAACCGGGCGTTGTTCCGAAGGCACCAGGTATGAAGTACAAGCATTACGCACCCAATGCAGATCTTGCCATAGTAGAAGGCCAGATGGAACATGTGATTTCATATATCAATGATGCAGCAGCAAAGAAGGAAGCACAAGGATTCTCTGTGGGAATTATGGCAACAGATGAGACAAAGAACTTGTATCATACAGGAGAAATTCGGTCTGTTGGAAGCAGAAACAGCGAAGCAAGTGTTGCTCACAATTTGTATGCGCTGCTTAGAGAATTTGACCAGATGGGAGTTCAATACATTTATTCGGAAAGTTTTTCCACGAATAATGTTGGACAAGCTGTCATGAATCGGTTGATTAAGGCAGCAGGACATACTATAATAGAAGTATAGTGTATTGATATTCAATACACAGGCAGCATGGAGATTAATATGAATCGTTTTAATAAGATTATTTTTGTCTGCATGGGCAATACATGCAGAAGCCCAATGTCAGCAACAATCATGCATGCTTTTATTCCAGAGATTCTTGTGGAGTCAAGAGGAATGGTGGTGCTGTTTCCAGAACCTTATAACCCCAAGGCCGTAGCGGTCGCGTCCAGGCATAATATGATTATGCCCAGTAACTGCGCCATGGAACTTTCGGGGGAGGATTTTGCCAATGATACGTTGGTACTGGTTATGAGTGGGACCATGAAACATAAGATTTATGATACATTTACAGAAGCGATTAATGTATATACCCTGGGAGAATTTGCAGGAGAACCGGAGGTGGAAGTCGCAGATCCGTATGGCAAGGGCATAGGGGAATATAACAAATGCTTTGAAGCGCTGTACAGACTGATTGAGAAAGCCGCAGCAATCCTAAAGAATGAAACAGAAGAATAAAAGGAGGATTATATGATAGCAATTGGCTGCGATCATGGCGCGCTGGATTTAAAGAATCAGCTCGTGGAACATTTGAAAAAAAGAGGAATTGAGTGCAAGGATGTAGGAACCTATACAGAGGATTCCTGTGATTATCCTGAATATGCACATAAAGTGACAGATTTGGTGCTTTCTGGAGAATGCACAGAGGGAATTCTGCTCTGTGGAACAGGAATTGGCATGAGTATCGCAGCAAACAAGGTGAAGGGCATTCGTGCTGCACTTTGTGGAGACTGTTTTAGTGCACAGATGACAAAGGAACATAATAATGCGAATGTATTATGTATGGGCGCTAGAGTGATTGGATCAGAATTGGCATTTAGAATTGCAGATACATTTTTAGATTCGAAGTTCTCTAATGAGGAAAGACATATCAGAAGAATTAATAAGTTAGAAGATTAATAAGGATCTAAAAACAAATTTTTATAATATAAGGAGAAGGAACAATGGCAAATGTTGTTATTATGGAACACCCACTGATTAAGCACAAGATTGGTATCGCAAGAAGATTAGAGACAGGATCTAAGGATTTTAGACAGCTCATCAGCGAGGTTGCTATGCTGATGTGTTATGAGGCAACAAGAGATTTACAGTTACATGATGTTGAAATTGAGACACCTATCTGCAAGACAACTGTACAGGAATTAAAGGGAAAGAAACTGGCAGTTGTGCCAATTCTTCGTGCAGGTCTTGGTATGGTTGATGGAATGCTTTCTATGATTCCAGCTGCTAAGGTTGGACATATTGGGTTATTCAGAGATGAGACAACTCATGAACCAGTAGAGTATTACTGTAAGATGCCAGAGGATATTTCTGAAAGAGAAGTATTCGTTGTTGATCCGATGCTTGCAACAGGTGGTTCTGCATCAGCAGCAATTACAATGATCAAGAACAGAGGAGCAAAGAATGTTCATTTTATGTGTATCATCGCTGCTCCAGAAGGTCTGGAAAGACTAAGAAAGGATCATCCAGATGTAGATATTTATATTGGCGCATTGGATGAGAAGTTAAATGAGAACAAGTACATTATTCCTGGTCTTGGTGATGCAGGAGACAGAATCTTCGGAACGAAGTAATAGAGGGAAATATGAATCAGAAGAGAAAAGATTACATATCATGGGATGAATATTTCATGGGAGTAGCAAAGCTCTCTGCAATGCGCTCCAAAGATCCGAATACTCAGGTGGGAGCATGTATTGTCAGTGAGGATAATAAGATTCTTTCCATGGGATATAATGGATTGCCAAGAGGCTGTTCTGATGATGAGTTCCCATGGTCAAGAGAGGGAGATCCGCTGGATAATAAGTATCTTTACACCGCACATAGTGAGTTGAATGCAATTCTTAATTATCGCGGTGGAAGTTTGGATAATGCCAAGATGTATGTGACATTGTTCCCTTGTAACGAATGTGCGAAAGCAATTATTCAGGCGGGAATCAAGACAATTGTATATGACTGTGATAAGTATTCGACCACGGATTCGGTCATCGGTTCTAAGAGAATGCTCAACGCAGCTGGAGTTCGCTACTATAAGTATCAGGAGACTGAAAGAAAAATTGAGATTGAGCTCTAAATGCAGCTATTCAGAAGGTACTGAACTGTTACCGCTAAATAATAAAAGAAAATGTGTCAGAATGACAGAGAATTTCTCTGTGGTTCTGGCACATTTTTTAATTTATAGAACTAACAATACTGGTCTAACACATTCAGGTAGTTCTGAAATTCACCATCATAGATAATTGTCAGCAGATTATTTAGCTTATGCAGAGAAGCGACTAGCATCTCGTTACTGATCAGACCCTCGCTGCAGGCATCGCCTAATTCATCCAAATCGACTACCTTCACCTGGTCGCCAATAATAATCACATCTGCAAGTAAATCTGTGAAGATATAGGTGTCATTGACTTCATTATAACTGGTATCAATGATATCACAGTAAATATAAGCCAGAGAGCCGTCCTCTTTGAAGAACTTACTAATCTTCCAGCCCTTGTCTAAAACATAATATGAAATTCCATGGGAAAAGTCAGGCTTAGGACGAAAGGTCTTCCATTTAGTAATAATCATATCTGATTCCATATGAATAATGTGATCATCTTTCAGACTAATACATTCTGCTGGAATCAGGCGTTTGCGAAAAAGAGTAGACATAATAATCCTCCCCATATTCATTGGCGTCATTTATATAAAACGTTGTAACTGTTCAGTACCTTTATAGTTATATATTACTTAAAGTTAATAGAAAAATTATATCAGTTTTATAAAAAAATTACAATCATTTGATTTGATACGTATAATTTTGTATACTTAACTATAACGTATGTTTTGAGCCGTGTAGAAAAGAAAAGGGTGGCAGGTATGATTTTAAAGGAGAGATATCACTATATCAAGCGAATCGCAGCACTTCAAATTGCGGTTATGATGATGTTGTCGATTGTAGCATGTATGGAACCGACAGGTGGAGTTACAGAGGAAAGTAAAATCACGATTCGGTTTGAGTGGTGGGGAACGGATAATAGGAATGAGTATACACAGGAGCTTCTGGATTTATACACGAAGCTACATCCGAATATTGTCTTTGAGGCAAATCCTACGGGATGGGATGGATATTTCGACAGATTATCAACTCAGGCGGCAACGGGGGCAATGCCAGATATTGTGCAGATGGATTACATGTATCTGAATACCTATAGTAAAAATAACTCTTTGGCAGATATGACAAAGTATATAGAAGACGGAACCATTGATACATCCAATATTGACGTAGATGTTATGAATATGGGTGTGGTCGATGGAGAACTGACAGGAATGGTATGCTCTACGACAACCATGGCAGTTGGATATAATATGAGTGTGTTAAATGATGCGGGAGTTAATCTTCCAACCAAGGATTGGACATGGGAGGATTTCGTGAATATGAGTGCAGAGGTGACCAAGGTTACCGGAAAAGCAGGGGCAGTGGTGTCTTCTGGTGCAGTTGGAAATACAACGCTTTTAAACTATTGGGTAAGGCAGCATGGGGAGCAGCTATACAGTGATGACGGAACAGAACTGGGATTTACGGATGAGTCAATTATTGCAGGTTATCTGGATTTATGGAATAACATGATTAATAATAATCTCTATCCTGACCCAGATGAATTCGCGCAGATTGAAAGTCTTGGCCAGTCGGGAGGACCAGTGGCTACGGGAGAGGCTGCATTCTGCTTTGACTGGGATAACTATGCAACAAGTGTTGCAGAGTATAACGATACCATTGGAATGATTACGCCTCCACTTGCTGAAGGGTCAGATAATCAGGCGTTATGGGTGAAACCAGGACAGCTGCTTTCGATTTCTGAGAAATCAACAGTGAAGAAGGAAGCAGCAGAATTTATCAACTGGTTTATTAATTCAGAGGAAGCGAATTATATTATCAATGCAGAACGTGGAATTCCGGTTTCTTCTAAAATCAGAGATGTTCTTTTGGAATCTGGAAATCTGTCAAAACAGCAGGCAGAGATGTTTCATTATACAGAGAAAGAAAAGAATTTAATTGGTACGGTGGTTGCGCCAGAGCCTTGCGGAGTTATGGAGATTAATAAGTTATTTATGAATGCGGGAAACTCAGTATTTCATGGACAGCAGACAGCACAGGAAGCAGCGAGAGAATTTATGGAGGCTGCCAACAAGGTACTGGCGAAGAATAAACCCAAAAAATACAAGTAAAAATTAGAAATGGATAAGATAAGCTGATAGAAAAATTCGGAGAAAAGGGCAGGCAGAAGCAGTATGAAGAACCATAGTGGGAATCATAAAGGAAAAGACAGAATTGTACAGCTTAAAGAGAAAATAAAAAGCAGACTACGTCAGTCCAGTCTGTCTAAGAAGATTATCCTGATTTATGTGCTGTTTGCGGGTATTACCTGTGTGGCATCAGTTCTTGCATTGCAGACAAGTCTGGATATTTATGATTCCAAGCTGTATGAGAATTCCATAGAAGAATTAAGTTTTTATATTAGCAGGGTTGATGAGAATATGTCTAAGATTGAGACCTATTCCTATACCACGGTTTTGGATAAGGATATTCAGCAGCAACTGATGGATTCCAAGGAATTCTTATATCCTTCCGATGCTTATTCCTACAAGATGACAGGTGTTAGAAGAAACATTTACGAGAAAATGACCGAATATCCGGAAGTCCTTAGCACCTCTTATTATTACTTTAACAGTATTCGATTTAAGACAGGAATTGATACGGGAAAAGTGGATTCAGAGCGAATGTCAGATCTTTTGGGAAGAGCACATGCGGAAACAGGAAGTTATGTATATACTGCGCCTAGTAAGGACTATCCATATTTACTTGCAGCCAGAGATATCAGAGAGGCGACCTATGCCAGTCTGGATTACCTGGGAACCATTGTTTTGGTCAGCAATACCAATAGCATCTTTTATAATGGGATATCCAGTCTTCAGGGAGAGGATTCCAATGTTGCAGTTTATTCAGGGGAGAATATTGTCTACAGTAACTTTAATGAAGAGAAAATAGCAAAGTATATTCCACAGGCAACAGAAAACAAAGGACACAAGATTATTCGTTATCAGGGAGAACGATATTTCATGTGCTATTTGAAGTCGGATAAGACGGGATGGACCTATGTGAATATGTTCCCTTATACGAAGATATTTGGTGAGATTATGATTGTCCGATATATTCTCATTGGATGTTTTCTGATTTTGTTTGGATTGATGATTTTCTGTATGCGTAAAATGTCCAGACTGATTACCACACCCTTATCCACCCTTTCGGATTCCATGCAGGTCGTCATGAAGGGAGACTTTGATCAAGCCATGGAGATTCTGCCAAAGGAGACCTATGGAGATGAGGTCGGTGAAATAACAGAAGAATTCAAGTCAATGCTGGAACAGATTAATACACTGATTCGAACAAACTATGAAAAGCAGGCAGTGATTCAGGAAACCAAGTACCGTCTGCTTCAGGCGCAGATCAATCCTCATTTTCTCTATAATACGCTGAATGCGATTAACTGGATGATTAAAGCAAGAAGAAATGAAGAAGCTGGACTGATGAATATAGAGCTGGGCAACCTGCTGCATGCTACATTTGCACAGAGACCTTTGGCAACAGTTGAGGAAGAAATCGGTATTATCAAGAGTTATATTACGATCCAGCAGTTCCGTTATCAGAATAAGCTGGAATTTGAATTGGAAAGACAGGGAGATTTATCAGAATACTGCGTGCCGAGAATGATGATTCAGCCATTGGTAGAGAACTCTATTGCCTATGGCTTAGAGAATGCATTTGAAAAATGCAGAATTAGAGTAGAGGTCTGTGAAGAAGAACAGTGGATTGCTATCCGTGTGAGTGATACAGGAACAGGAATGAGTCCACAAGAGCTGGAGCAGATACGGAATATGACATTTACACCAAAGGGACACGGAATAGGACTAAAGAATATCAAAGAACGTCTGGAGCTGATATATGAAAGCTACCAATTTCACATAAATAGTGAAGAGGGAAAAGGAACGGTCATATCAATTAAAGTTCCGAAATTGAAGGAAGGGGAAATCAATGTATAGATTACTGCTTGTGGATGATGAAGAGATAGAACGTAAGGGAATGGCAGAGCTGATTCCCTGGAATGAATATGATGTAGAATTGATTGGAACAGCGCAGAATGGTCAGGAAGGACTGGTGCTGATTAATGCATACAGACCGGATATTGTGATTACAGATGTGAAGATGCCTGTCATGGATGGAATTGAGATGATTGAGAAGGCACAGAAGATGTATAGAGATATTAGCTATATTGTGCTGTCAGGCTATGGAGAGTATGAATATACTTCCAGAGCAATGGAAGAAGGTGTGAAGCATTATATCTTAAAGCCGTCTGATGAGATGAAGATTGCGAAGGTTCTGCAGGATGTGAAGGCGGAGATTGCGGCAAAGCGCCAGAAGGCAGATGAAGAGAATAAGTATAAAAGAACCGTGCATCGTCTCCTTCCAAAGGCAAAGGAACAGATTTTCCGCAATATCCTCATTGATCATGCAAATGTAAAGGATGAATATATGTATTTTCTGGATGAAATGGAAAGTACAATGCACAATTATTATATGATGGCATTCCGCACAGAAGGTGGATTTAATACCATTGAGCAGTTTTCCCTGGGAAATATCTTTCATGAACTGATGGGGGAGGAGAATGTGGTGTTGTCCACCCATATTGAAGATCAGATGATATTTCTTTTAAAGGAAGAGACAAGAAACATTGTGAAGGACATGTATGATCGGGCAGGAGAGGTTTATCGCGAAATCTTTACCATGGAGCTTCAAGCAGCAATCAGTGAGAGCGGTAAGATTGAAACAGCAGGTGAGATGTATAAGAGAATTCAGGAATTGTTTCGTATGGGAGAGGTAGAAAACTTAAGTGGACTGCTTAGTGATGATCTATTCCAGAACCTCAATGATGGTATGCCACACATTCTTGCATATACACAGCTAAAGGAGAGTAAAGATTTTGAAGAGATTCTTTTTGAAATGGTCATTGCATTTCAGAAGATGGATTTGCTGGAATATACACTAAATCAGAAGATGAAGATGTGTGAAGTCATGTTAAAGCTGATGTTTCATATTAGTCCGGAGGAGAATCAGAATTTCTTAACGTCTTGGACATATATGGAATATGTGGTGGGTCAGATTGTGAGTGAGAAGAAGTTGGGCGCAAAGGATGAGGAGGAGAAGCGAAGAAGATTGATCTTGCAGGCAATTTATCAGAACATTCAGAATCCAGAGCTTAATATTCAGTATCTTGCAAAAGAAGTGTTTTTTATGAATGTGGATTATTTTGGAAGAAAATTCACAAAGCTTTTTGATATGAAATTTACAGATTTCCTTGTAGACCGAAGAATCAAGATGTCTCAGCAGCTGATGCAGTTTGATATAAAGCTTAAGACTGCTGATTTGGCAGAGCTTGTTGGATATGCAGCAGATGGTCAGTATTTTTATAAGGCATTTAAAAAGGTGACAGGTATGACACCAGCAGAATATAAAGAGTCGCTGGTATAGCCATTAGCTGATTCCTGAAAATAAGTCGCTGCATGAGGTGAAATATAAACAAATATGAAAATAATATAAACATTTTCTGTCATAAGTCTGAAATTTACATATGAAAAGTAGAATATGTAAATAGCAGACTTTTTTCTGACATGTTATCCTTAGTTCATCAAATAAAGAGCCCGCGGGGGCGGAAGTAAACAGGAGGACGTATTATGAGATTAAAGAAATTAATGGCTGTGGCTATGTCATCTATGATGGTATTGTCACTTGCAGCATGTGGCAGTGGTGAAAAAGCAGCAACAGACGGTGGCACAGGAAACGTAAAAGATGATCCACAGGTAACACTGGTTATGGCAGAGGTTAACCCACTGGATACCATTGTAGGTCAGACAGATAGCGCATTCAAAGAAAAAGTTGAGGAATTGACAGGTGGTTCTGTTAAGATTGATTTACAGGCAAGTGGTGTCCTTGGTTCAGAGAACGATGTACTTGATACGATGCTTGGCGGTGGCGGAACAATTGATGTTTCAAGAATTTCAGCTTTCGCATTAACAAGCTACGGTGCAGCAAAGTCATCATTACTTTCAGTACCATATACATTTACAAACAGAGCTCATTACTGGAACTTTGTTAAGAGTGATTTATCAGATGACTTCCTCATGGAGCCACATGATATCGGACTTGGTGTAAGAGGTCTGTTCTACGGAGAAGAAGGATTCAGACACTTCTTCACAAAGTCAGAAGTAAAGTCTATGGACGACTTAAAGGGAATGAAGTTAAGAGTATCTAATGACCCAGTTATGACAGGAATGGTTAAGGCACTTGGTGCAAACCCAACAGTTGTAGCATTCAACGAGTTATACTCAGCTTTGAATACAGGTGTTGTTGATGGCGCAGAACAGCCAATCGCAAACTACAAATCAAATGCTTTCCCAGAAGTTGCAAACAACCTGATCCTTGATGGTCATACATTAGGTGCAATCGAAGTTATTATCTCTGATGATGCATGGGATAAGTTAACAGAGAACCAGCAGAAAGCAGTTATGGAAGCAGCAAGCTACGCAGAAGATTTCAACGCTAAGCTTTCAGAATCAGAAGAGAACAAGGTATTAGATGAATTAAAGGCAAGTGGTTGTAAAGTAACAGAAGTTACAGATAAGAAGCCATGGCAGGATGCTTGTAAGGACGTTACAGCTTCCGCTATTAAGGGAAATGAAGCTCTTTACCAGAAGATTCTTGATCTTGCAAAGTAAGGTAGAACAAAACAGAAGATGTTTTTGATAAAGAAAGGCACACAGGATTGCGCAGGGATATGTTCATATCAGTCCTGCCAATCATGTGTGTTTTTGAATTTATGGACAGAGTGATCCAAAAGGAGATGAAAAGATGGAAGGGTTTTTTAGTAAGGTTGATAAGGTGAAGCCAGTCTACGACTGGGTATTCAAGATTATCATGTTTATATGTAAGCTTCTTCTGATTATTGATATTGGAATTACGACCATGGCAGTAATCGGAAGATATGTATCATTTGTTCCAGATCCAGCATGGAGTGAGGAAGTGGTACTGACATGTATGTCTTATATGGCAGTATTATCTGCAGCACTTGCAATCAGGAGAGGTGCACATATTAGAATGACAGCGTTAGATAAATATTTGCCAAAGAAGGTTGTTATTGCCTTGGATTTACTTGCAGATATTGCAGTAATGGCACTTGGTGTGGTTATGCTTACGGTTGGATTGACATATGCCATGAAGATTGGTTCAAAGGGTACATATGTCAGCATGCCATGGCTGTCAAAGTTCTGGCAGTATTTCCCAATTCCGTTGGCGGGTATTGTTATGATTATCTTTGAAATTGAAGCAGTATATACACATTTTAAAGCATTCTTTGTAAAGGAGGAAGTGAAAGCATGAGCGTAAATACATTAGCAATCACAGTGCTGCTGGTCAGCTTTTTTGTAATGATTTTCTTAAGATTTCCAATTGCATATGCAGTTGCACTTTCTTCTATTCTGTGCCTGCTATCGCAGGGAAGACCGTTGGCAGTTGTATGTCAGCAGATGGTAAAAGGAATTAGTTCCTTCAGCTTGATGGCTGTTCCATTCTTTATTACCATGGGTGTTCTCATGGGATCTGGTGGAATTTCAGAGAAGCTGATTGGTCTGGCCAATGCGTGTGTAGGATGGATGCGTGGTGGTATGGCAATGGTTAACATCGTTGCATCCTATTTCTTTGGAGGAATCTCAGGTTCTGCAGCAGCAGATACTGCATCCATTGGTGCAATTATGATTCCGATGATGGTGGATCAGGGATACGATGCTGACTTCTCAACAGCAGTTACCATTACATCCGCTTGTGAGGGATTGTTAGTTCCTCCAAGTCACAACATGGTCATCTATGCAACAACAGCAGGTGGAATCTCAGTAGGAAGTTTGTTCTTGGCAGGATATCTTCCAGGGGCATTATTGGCAGTATCACTGATGATTGGTTCTTATATTATTTCTGTGAAGAGACATTATCCAAAGGGGGATAGGTTCAGCATCTTAAGACTTCTTAAGCAGCTGCTCACGTCATTCTGGGCACTGGCAGCAGTTATTATTGTTGTAGTCGGTGTAGTAGCTGGTGTGTTCACAGCAACAGAGTCCGCAGCTATTGCAGTTATCTACAGTTTATTTGTCAGTGTGTTTATCTATAAGGGATTGAACTGGAAGGGTGTATGGGATGCATTATCTGAATGTGTGAATACGCTTTCTATCGTACTGATTCTGATTGCAACATCCAGTATATTTGGCTATTGCCTGACAACACTGCATGTTCCAGATCTGGCAGCTAAGGGAATTACAGGACTTACAAGCAATCCAATTATCATTGCAATTCTGTTAAATGTTATTTTGCTGGTACTTGGTATGATTATGGATATGTCCCCAATCATTCTGATTGCGACACCAATCCTGCTTCCAATTGCAACTTCAATTGGAATTAATCCAATTCAGTTTGGTATTATGGTAATCTTAAACTGTGGTATTGGTCTGCTGACACCACCAGTTGGTGCGGTATTGTTCATCGGTTCAGCTGTGGCGAAGGAACCTATGGAGAAGGTCGTTAAGGCGACATTACCATTCTATATGTGCATGATTATCTGCTTATTACTGGTAACCTTCGTACCACAGATTAGTATGTGTATTCCGAACCTGTTTGGAAAGTAAATGATATAATTATTGTAAGGAGCTGGCTTATGTACGAATTTTCATATAAAACCGAAGCATCAGATTTATGGCAGATGGCCATGTATTATACCTATAGCAACTGGACAGGATTTATTAATGTTCTCTTTACGGCTGTTATGATTGCGCTGACCATTGGAACGTGGAAGGATACAGCTACCATTCTTCACGTGATACTGATTCTTGCAAGCTGCTGGTTTGTTGTTTTCCAGCCGCTGATTATGTGGAAGAATGCCAATAAGCGTGCAAAGCTCATTACATTTACAACAAAGCTTGCTTTCTCAGAGCAGGGGATGCATATTCAGGTAGAAGATCAGACTCAGGATCTTTCATGGGATAAGATTCAAAAGTTCGCCAAGCTTCCAACAATGGTCATCATCTATTCTGATGCAGTGCATGGATATGTGCTGAACAATCATACACTGGGAGGGAAGAGAGCTGAATTTATTAGCTACCTGGAGAAGAAAGTAGTAA
The DNA here is from genome assembly GCA_028693195.1 of Lachnospira sp. Lineage (GTDB taxonomy): Bacteria > Bacillota > Clostridia > Lachnospirales > Lachnospiraceae > Lachnospira. The sequence goes on along the minus strand of JAQUVV010000004.1, from coordinate 16,153 downwards.
AGAAATCATAAAATACGAATAATTAGTGACTGAAACGGGATTGTTCACACATATACTAGTATATTGCGTGGAACAGAGTAAACAGGAACGCTGAGACTGCAATCATGGAGATACAATATCACTGTGGTTGCAGTCAGTTTATTTCATTATGAAAATTATATGGATGATATTAATATAGTATCATTGTTTAAAAGGTATAGAACAGTTTTGAAATAATTATAATAGGAAGGAATAGAAAAAACAGATATACTACAACTTGTGAATAAAATGGCATGAAATGGAAATGTTAAAATTACCTAAATAAATAAACAACTTATCAGTAAAATGTTACAATAAAATCAAACTTTTGTGAAATGGAGAACCAAGAGCAATGAGTGGAAAAGGGGACATGTACAAAAATGTCGTGTTGATATCTCAAATAGCTATTCATGTAATGGTTCCTACTTTTGTTTGCCTAGCGCTGGGAATATGGCTGGATAAGAAGTTTGAGACCTGGTTCACGATTCCATTATTAGTACTCGGAATGGCAGCAGGAGCCAGAAATGCCTTTGTCCTTGCCAGAGATGTCATTCGTCAGGATGAACGAAGACGGAAACGTCAGCAAGAGAAGGAGATTCAAGAAAAGGTTAAGCGTGCCAATCAGAAAAAGATTGACGAAGAATTGAGAAGATAGCATGAATTCTTAATGAATTTTAAGAAGAATAAATTGGTAAGGTGTTGTATGATAGATAAGTTAAGAGAATTGAATGAAGCACTGCCAGAGATGTTATTTATCGATATGGTATATCTGCTTCTGGGAGAGGGTATCATTCTTCTTGTGGTACCAGACGCTTGGAAGGGACCTTGGGCCGTTGGATTTTTGGCAGGTGTCATCTATTCCATGTTTGGAGCATTTCAGTTGAGTTTTAGAATCCGTAAGGTGGTTTATGGTGGTGGCAATACTACGGTAACTTTACTTGTGGGATATTTTATACGATTGGGCGTCCTGCTCGCAATACTTGTCACGTTATATCTGACAGGTGTGGGAGATATGTTAGCCGCCCTTATCGGCATGTTTTCTATGAAAGTAGCGGCCTATTCACAGCCGTTTACTAATAAATTTTTATCAAAAATAACGAAAAAAGGAAGGTGAAAAGGTGGGAGGCTCAATGATGACTTCATTGGTGGCTTGCGACAGCAGCTTTATGATTAAGTCATTGTACGAATTTCACATCCCGGGTATTGATTATACCTTTCAGCTGGATACAACACATGTTGCCATGCTGATTGTGTCTGTCTTTATCATTGTGATGGCAATCATTGCAAGAGTGAAGATCAGTAAAGTCAATGCGACAGATACGCCGGGGAAATTTCAATGTACAATTGAATTGATTATTGAGATGCTTGGAAACATGGTAGACGGTATCATGGGGAAGAATGCAACGCGTTTTGTGAACTATATCACAGCATTGTTTATCTTTATCATATGTTCGAATCTAGCCGGACTTTTCGGTCTTAGACCACCTACCGCAGACTACGGAGTTACTGTTGCACTGGGTGTCATTACATTTGTTATGGTTCATTTCTGTGGAATCAAAGCAAAGGGTGTGAAACATTTTACGGCAATGTGTAAACCGCTGCCATTAACACCAATTAATATTATTGGTGAATTTGCAGTTCCGTTGTCTTTATCACTGCGTTTGTTTGGTAATATCATGTCAGGAACCGTTCTGATGGGACTGATCTACGATTTGGTAGGTCGATTTGCATTGGTGATCCCAGCTTTCCTGCATGGATATCTGGACCTGTTTTCAGGTTGCATTCAGGCGTATGTATTCTGTATGTTGACGATGGTTTACGTTAACGACAAGATTGCCGAAGATTAATCGGCACAAATAATTATTATATTCTATTTAATGGAGGACAAAAAACATGAATATTAGTGGACAGGAATTTATTCAGGCTATGTCAGCAATTGGTGCAGGTATCGCGATGATCGCAGGTGTAGGTCCTGGTGTAGGTCAGGGTATCGCAGCTGGACATGGTGCAGCAGCAGTTGGACGTAATCCAGGTGCAAAGTCAGATATTACATCAACAATGTTACTGGGTCAGGCCGTAGCCGAGACAACAGGTCTTTACGGTTTCGCCGTAGCTATTATCTTAATGTTCGTTCAGCCATTTAAGTAAATTGCAGGCAGAACAGCATTTAAGCTGATAGGAAGGAGGCTAAAAACTTGAATTTCGCAGGAAGTACAATGATTGCTCTTGAAAGCGGTCGTTTATTTGGTCTTGATTATCAGCTTCTATTTGACGCAGCAGTTACAGCATTTAACGTATTCTTATTATTCATCCTTCTTTCATTTATTCTTATCAATCCGGTAAGAAATATGTTGAAGAAGAGACAGGATAAGATCACCAATGACAGGGAATCAGCAGAAACAGATAAGGCTGAGGCACTGGCTTTGAAGCAGGAATATGAAGAAAAGCTGAAGGCAGCGAATAAGGAAGCAGAAGCGATCTTAAGCGATGCACGCAAGACAGCAATGCACAACGAAGCAAAGATTGTTGATGAGGCGAAGGAAGAGGCTGCTCGAATTATCGCAAGAGCGAATACAGAAGCAGAACTCGAGAAACAGAAGGTTGCAGATGATGTGAAGCAGCAGATTGTTGCAGTTGCATCAGTTATGGCAGCGAAGCTGGTCGCTAAATCAATGGATGACAATGATAATGATGCTCTGATTGAAGAGACTCTGAATGAAATGGGTGAGAAAACATGGCTAAGCTAGTAGAAGCAACTTACGGTGATGCACTTTTTGAACTTGCCGTTTCTGAGTCTAGCGTAGATTCATTATATGCAGAGGCACAGGCTGTGGTTTCAGCCTTTGAGCAGAACACAGAGCTTGGCAAGTTATTGAATCATCCTAAGATTGAAAAAGAAGATAAAGAACAGGTCATTGAAAATGTATTTGGACAGTTTGCTTCCAAGAATATGACCGGACTCCTTGTGATTATGGTATCCAAGGATCGACAGAACAAGATTATTGACACACTGAAGTATTTTGAGAAGAGAGTAAAGGAATATAAGAAAATTGGTACAGCATTTGTATCAACTGCAAAACCTCTATCAGATGTTCAGAAAAGTAAGATTGTTGCCAAATTGTTAGCTACAACAGAATATGTGGATTTCGAGATGAACTACACCGTTGATGAACCATTGATTGGTGGGATGGTTATCCGAATCGGCGACAGAGTGGTAGACAGCAGTATTAAAACAAAAATCGACGAGCTTGCGAAGGATTTGAAGAAGATCCAGCTTGCGTAAGATGTAGAGATTTCACTACATTTGCCGGAAGGCAGCAAGTAGATATGCAGGTTTGTACTATATTAGAAAGAGGGTGCGTTGGCTCCATGAATTTAAGACCGGAAGAAATCAGCTCAGTAATCAAAGAGCAGATTCAGAGATATTCTACCGAACTTGAAGTATCTGACGTAGGTACAGTTATTCAGGTAGCAGACGGTATCGCACGTATCCACGGCCTGGAGAAGGCTATGCAGGGAGAACTTCTTGAATTCCCTGGCGAGGTATACGGTATGGTCCTCAACCTTGAGGAAGATAACGTCGGCGCTGTTTTGCTTGGTGATACAAAGAATATCAATGAAGGCGATACAGTGAAAACAACAGGACGAGTTGTAGAGGTTCCAGTTGGCGATGCATTGACAGGACGTGTTGTTAATGCGTTAGGTCAGCCAATCGATGACAAGGGACCAATTGTTACAGACAAGTTCCGTAAGATTGAAAGAGTAGCATCTGGTGTTATTACAAGAAAATCAGTAGATACTCCATTACAGACAGGTATTAAGGCTATCGATGCCATGGTTCCAATCGGAAGAGGACAGCGAGAATTAATTATCGGTGACCGTCAGACTGGTAAGACAGCGATTGCAATCGATACTATTATTAACCAGAAGGGTCAGGGCGTACATTGTATCTATGTTGCTATTGGCCAGAAGGCATCCACAGTTGCTTCTATTGTGAAGACATTAGAAGAATTCGGTGCGATGAGCTATACAACAATTGTAGCTGCGACAGCAAGTGAACTTGCTCCATTGCAGTACATCGCTCCATACTCAGGCTGTGCAATCGGTGAAGAGTGGATGGAACGTGGCGATGATGTATTAGTTGTTTACGATGATTTAAGTAAGCATGCTGCTGCATATCGTACATTATCATTGTTATTAAAGAGAGCTCCAGGACGAGAAGCTTATCCTGGTGATGTATTCTATCTTCATTCAAGACTGCTTGAGAGAGCTGCGAGAATGTCAGATGAGTACGGCGGAGGTTCATTAACTGCACTTCCAATTATCGAGACACAGGCAGGTGATGTATCAGCATACATCCCTACAAATGTTATCTCAATCACAGATGGTCAGATTTACTTAGAGACAGAGATGTTCAACTCGGGTTTCAGACCTGCTGTTAACGCTGGTCTTTCAGTATCACGAGTTGGTGGTGCTGCACAGATCAAAGCAATTAAGAAGATTGCTGCTCCTATTCGTACAGATCTTGCTCAGTATAGAGAACTTGCGTCATTCGCACAGTTCGGTTCTGATCTGGATGCTGATACAAAGGAAAAGCTTGCACAGGGTGAAAGAATCAAAGAGATGTTAAAGCAGCCACAGTACAAACCAATGGCTGTAGAATATCAGGTTATGATCATCTATGCGGTAACTAAGAAGTACGTATTAGACATTGATGTAGATAGAATTCTTGATTTCCAGGATGGCTTATTCGAATATATCGATACAAAGTATCCTCAGATTCCAGAAAGCATTAAGAACACAAAGGTTCTTGATGAGGAGAACGAGAAGGCATTAGTGAATGCGATTGAAGAGTTTAAGAAGATGTTTAAATAGCGAATGGGAGGTAATTGTTTATGGCCTCAATGAGAGACATAAAAAGGCGTAGAGACAGTATTCAAAGTACCGGCCAGATTACCAAAGCCATGAAGCTCGTATCAACTGTTAAGTTACAGAAAGCTAAGGGAAAGGCAGAGAACACCAAGCCTTACTTTGATTTGATGTATGAGACTGTGTCAAGCATGCTTGCAAAGTCTGGTAATATCAATCATAAGTATCTGAAGGCAGGAGATTCAACGAAGAAGGCAGTCATTATGATTACTGGAAACAGAGGTCTTGCAGGTGGATATAATTCCAATATCACAAAGCTGATTACCAATGGCGACATCCCGAAGGAAGATGTGGTGCTATATACCATCGGTTCTAAGGGAAGAGATACTTTAGCAAGAAAGAATTACACAATCGCAAAGGATTATTCTGAAGTGATTGAGGAACCTATGTATTCTGATGCCAAGGTAATCTGTGAAGATGTGCTGAATGCATTTGCAGAAGGAGAAGTGGGAGAAATCTACTTAGCCTATACATCATTCAAGAACACAGTTGTTCACGAACCACAGCTGATCAAGCTGCTTCCAATCGAAGCAGACGCGAAAGAAAGCAGTGATGCAGACATGGCACCAATGAATTACGAGCCAGAGGAAGATGAGGCACTGAATCTGATTATACCAAAGTATATGTGTAGTCTGATTTATGGCGGCTTAATCGAAGCTGTGGCCAGTGAGAATGGTGCACGTATGCAGGCAATGGATAATGCCACAAGCAATGCAGAGGATATGATTTCCGATCTGTCCCTGAAGTATAACAGAGCCCGTCAGGCAGCAATTACTCAGGAATTAACAGAAATTGTAGCCGGTGCAAATGCAATCGAGTAAGTAACAAATAAATTGGAGGTTAAAAATGGCAGTTAATAATATTGGTAAAATCACTCAGATTATCGGCGCCGTACTTGATATCAAGTTCACAGAAGGTAATCTTCCAGAGATCAATTCAGCCATTAATATTAATACCAATGACGGAGGCAAGCTTGTTGTGGAAGTAGCACAGCATCTTGGTGATGATACAGTCAGATGTATCGCCATGGGTTCTACCGATGGTCTTGTCAGAGGTATGGCAGCTGAAGCCACTGGTGCACCTATTTCTGTACCTGTTGGTGAAGCAACACTGGGCAGAATGTTCAATGTACTGGGTGATCCTATAGACAACAAACCAGCTCCTGAAGTTGAGAAGCACTTGCCAATCCACAGAAAGGCACCTGCATTCGCAGAGCAGTCAACAACAACAGAAATTCTGGAAACAGGTATCAAGGTCGTTGATTTACTTTGCCCATATCAGAAGGGTGGTAAAATTGGTCTGTTCGGTGGTGCCGGTGTAGGTAAGACCGTACTGATTCAGGAATTAATTAGAAATATCGCTACTGAGCACGGTGGATATTCTGTATTCACAGGTGTAGGTGAGCGTACACGTGAAGGTAATGACCTTTACTACGAAATGAAGGAATCCGGAGTTATCGAGAAGACAACCATGGTATTCGGTCAGATGAACGAACCACCTGGAGCTCGTATGAGAGTTGGTCTTGCTGGACTGACGATGGCAGAATACTTCCGTGATGAGGGTGGTAAGGATGTATTGTTATTTATCGATAACATTTTCCGTTTCACTCAGGCTGGTTCAGAGGTTTCAGCCCTTCTTGGACGTATGCCATCAGCCGTTGGTTACCAGCCAACACTTCAGACAGAAATGGGCGCCCTTCAGGAGCGTATCACATCAACAAAGAATGGTTCTATCACATCAGTCCAGGCTGTATATGTACCTGCCGATGACTTGACTGACCCAGCTCCTGCTACAACATTTGCCCATCTGGATGCAACAACAGTACTTTCTCGTTCTATCGTAGAGCTTGGTATTTACCCAGCTGTTGATCCATTGGAATCAACATCAAGAATTCTTGATCCTAAGATTGTGGGCGAGGAGCATTATAAGGTAGCTAGAGATGTTCAGGAAATCTTACAGAAGTACAAGGAATTACAGGATATTATCGCAATTCTTGGTATGGATGAACTTTCAGAAGATGATAAGCTGGTTGTTTCAAGAGCAAGAAAGGTTCAGAGATTCTTATCTCAGCCATTCTTCGTTGCCGGACAGTTTACAGGTCTGGAAGGAAAGTATGTTCCTGTCAATGAAACAATTCAGGGCTTCAAGGAAATTATCGAAGGAAAGTACGATGATATTCCAGAAAGCTACTTCTTAAACTGCGGTAATATTGATGATGTTTTAGCCAAATGCAACAACTAAGCAAGGAGGCTGAATATGAAAACATTCAAGTTGTTGGTGAATACACCTGACCGTGTGTTTTACCATGAAGATGTCACCATGGTCGAACTTGCTACAAGTGAGGGAGAAATTGGTGTATATGCTGATCATATACCGTTGACCGCGGTTCTTGTTCCATGTGTTTTGAGGATTCATCAGGAGGGCGAAGTGCATAAAGCTGCCGTTCACGGTGGAATCGTTGAAGTATTGAAGGATAAGGTAACGGTTCTTGCCGAAATCGCTGAGTGGCCTGAAGAGATTGATGTCAACAGAGCGAATGAAGCAAAGATCCGTGCGGAGAGATTATTGGCAAGTCATGACAGCTGTACGGATATTGGACGTGCTGAATTAGCGTTAAAGCGTTCGTTGGCACGACTCAATACTGTAGATTAATAACGATCGTAACTGTTCAGTATTGTCTGAATGGTTACTAACTATCAAATTATTTTGATAAATGAATAAACCTTCCATTTACTGGTAATCATTAGATATCAGTGGATGGGAGGTTATTTTTATGTTAAGACCGAGAGAAGAGAATGATGAATATAGAAGAAGTAATGGGGATGATCGAGAAGCAAAGAAGACTCATATAAAACGAAGAAAAAGGATGCGGGAAATTCGCACAAAAGGAATTGTTTTTGCAGCGCTTGCTTTGTGGACGGTGGCAGCACTGAATCTATGCATCAGTACGTGGCGTGGGTACAGGCAAAAGGTAGATGTCGTTGATGCATTTTCCGAGGTCGTCTATTCTGATGTGACAGCGGATATTACAGCCAACGGATATTTTGGAGATATGGCACTGACGGAGAACGCCAAGTATATTATTCTCGAAGAAATAGCGGAGAAGATAGGAATCAATCGTTATACAATTCAATCAAATGGGGAAGGAAGTACAGTGCTGGAGCAGAACTCTCCTAATGGAAATGTATTGTTAAAGATGGTCACCGTCAATGAAAATGCAGACACAGAGATTGTTGCTCAGAATCAGTATCTTTGTATGAATATTCAATTAAAAAACTCCATTGCATCGACAGATACGTATCGAAAGCTTATGAAGCAGATTGTGGGGGATTATCATCTGGACACAATTGTGACAGTAGATCTTTCTGGAAAGACAGCCGGAAGGATGGCGGAGAGCAGCATGAAGGACTTTAGAGACAGTATTATGAGAGAAATTGGAGGCGTTGTACGAACAGAGAAGATGACAGAGGATTTGTATACGGTCTACGGATATGACAAGGACATTGATACGGCAATATCCATAGGGAAAGAGAAGGTTAATATTAATATTACCATGTCTTATGATGAAAATAAGGACCAGACATTGATTCACCTGTCGACTCCAATTAATAACAGGGATTATTGAGCAGGATAATTACGCGAAAAGCTTGTGATTTTGGGGGAAACAGATTAAAATAGGGGTGTTAACAGTGTTATATACTAATTATGATAAATTAGGGTGAAATGTGTCTTAGGCAAATCCCACAGGAAGTGTTCCGTTTTATTCCGGCGTCCGATATTAAGAAACTCTAACCTTGATGAGCAATGTGTTCTTTATTTACGTAAACAGTGCCATTCGCCATCCATGGCTCAGTGACACTTCAATCAGACATCGTGTCTGATTGTTACTGACACCAAAGCATCAAGGTAAGACTTTCTAAATATCTCCCGAGTCATAAAACAAAACACTTCCTGTGTGATTCGCCAGTCCACACTGCGATAGCCGTGCTTTTCGTGCAATCTTGCTTTTCGTATATGTCGCAGAGTATGTGTTATGCCATAAGCAGGTACTAGTGAGCCGTCGTTACTTTGCGACCGTATTAGATGAACGAAGTTCGTCATGGTCGCTTATGTAACGCAACGAGCGAGGTGTAGCGAAAGCGTGCCTGCGTTGGCGTAATATATACTCTGTGACCTTAGACAAAGTAAGATATATACATTTACCCCTGATTTTAGAACGAAACGACAAGGAGAATACCTTATGAATATAGAAGAACTTTATGATAAATGCCTCAATGAGGAATTGATTGATCTGACCATTAGTGGGAAGAGGAATAAGACGGATGAGAATGTACCTGCTAAGGTGAAAGTACGTCCAGTGATTCTGAAGGAAGGTATGGAGTTTCAGGTGTCAGAATATATTGGCACGAAAGTGTTCCATAAGAATTATAAGGAACAGGAATTAAGAACTGTGATTACAGAATATCTGGAACAGGATTTTAAGCAGGCTCAGTTTACCATGACCAATGCGACGGCAACTGTATTGGCGGGGAAGAATGGAAATAAGACGGTGAAGTTCAAGAAGTGTCAGGAGTGCAGACAGCAGAAGGAGCTTTCCCATAATCGAAGTAAGAAATATATTCTGGAAGAGGGGATTCCTGTAGGATTCCTCATTGATCTGGGAGTCATGACCAAGGACGGAAAAATTGTTCATGCGAAGTACGACAAGTACAGACAGATTAACCGTTTTCTGGAATTCATAGAGGATATTCTTCCACAGTTAGATAAGAATCAAGAACAGACGATTATTGATTTTGGATGTGGAAAGTCATATTTGACATTTGCGATGTACTATTATTTGAAGGTCTTGAAAGGATATGATATTCGAGTGATTGGACTGGATTTGAAGGATGATGTAATCCGTAAATGTAATGAATTAAAGGATGCTTATGGATATGATAAGCTGAATTTCTATATAGGAGATATCGCATCCTATGAGGATGTGACTCATGTGGACATGGTGGTAACACTTCATGCTTGTGATACAGCAACTGATTATGCGCTGGGAAAGGCTGTAAAATGGGGCGCGAAGGTGATTTTGTCTGTACCGTGCTGTCAGCATGAGGCAAACAAGACTATTGAGAATGAGATGATGGCACCAGTGATGAAATATGGAATCCTGAAAGAGAGAATGGCAGCAATTATAACGGATGCGACTAGAGCAGAATTGCTGGAGGCACATGGTTACCGTACACAGATTTTAGAGTTTATCGACATGGAGCATACACCAAAGAATCTGCTAATTCGTGCTGTATGGGACGGAAAGAAGAATCTGGAAGCAGGAAAATCGGCCGCAGATATGCAGAAGGCACTGCATGTGGATTTGACATTAAATTCACTGCTGGATTAAGCTGAAAGTGCAGACATAGTGTATGTGGTAGTTAATTTAGAAATGATGTACTAGACACATTCAGGAATATCAGGATTGCTGTGAACGGAGTGAACAGTAATATATAAGGAGCATAATGATTTATGAAGAGCAAGAGTAAATTGACAGAATCGAAAGTCCTGATTCTGATTGCTGCATTTATTGGGACAGCAATTATTACGTTTATCTCAATGAACTTTGAGGCATCTGAGATGTACACAACAACCATGAAATCGGCAACACTTCCAGTAGTTGAGATGGTCGCAGATACTGGAATCAGATATAATCAGCTGAGAGGTTATACTTCTGCAGTGGATGATTCTCTGATTAATGAATCGCTGACACCATTGCCCACTGATAAGAAGCTGGGAATCGCAGTGAATACTTATGGCAGTCAGATTGAGAAAATTGCATATAAGGTCAGAAGTCTGACAGATCATTCCTTGATTGAGAATACAGAAGTATCAAGCTTTACACAGTCAGATAATACGGTAGATGCCGTGTTGAATATCAAGAACCTGATTGACGATAATACACAGTATTCACTTGAAATTATTCTGTCGACAGAGGAGCATGAAACAATCAGCTACTATACAAGAATCGTTAGTGGTGCTGATATGAAATTAGCAGATAAGGTGAAGTTCGCAAAGGAATTTAACAGCTATTGTTTTAATAGTGACTTATCCAATAACATGCTGGAATATATTGAAACCAGTCCGGAAGGAAATAACACGAATTATGGAAAGGTCAATATCAATTGCACACAGTCACAGATTTCATGGGGAAATCTGAAACCAGTGGTAGAAAGTCAGATTAAAGCGACAGTTAAGGATATATCGAATGATGTTGTGATTCTTTATCTGGAATATACCATGGGAGCAGAGAATGAATATGATTCCTATGACACCTATCATGTTAGTGAATATTATAGACGGCGTCAGACATCTACAGATATGTATCTGCTGAACTTTGAAAGAGAAGCAAATCAGGTCTTTGATGGTAAGAATGACCTGACATCAAGTTCCAAGATTAATTTAGGAATTCATCCAGACACGGATGTTAATATGATGGCAGATCAAACAGGAGTGAACACTTATTTTGTCAATGAAGGTACACTTTGGGGATTTAATTCAGCGACGAAAGCATTTACCAATGTATTCACATTTACATCAGATGAATCAGATAATGTAAGAGAATTATATGGCAGTCATAATTTTAAGATTATGAATGTGACAGACAGCGGTGACTGTGATTTCCTGGTTTATGGATATATGAACCGTGGAGAACATGAGGGGAATGTAGGCGTTTCCTTATGTAGTTATTCGTATGAACAGAATCAGGTGGTCGAACGACTATTTCTTCCGGTAGATGTGCCATACGAAATTCTTGAGGACAATGTAGGCGCAGTTTCTAATTTGTCTGGAAATGATTTCTATCTTCTAATGGATGATACACTATATTCTATTGACTTAATTAGTAAAGAGGTTATGGTGGAGGTCTCTGGTCTGGTAGATGGAACATTTGCAACATCAGAAAATGGAAGTATGATTGCATATAGCACCAATGGTTCAATGAACCAATCACCAGAAATCCGAGTGTTTAATATGGAACGACGCACGGATTACTTTGTGAAGGCAGCAGATGGAGATTATCTGAAGGCACTTGGGTTTGTAGGAACAGATTTTATTTATGGAATGGCACATCAATCAGATATACTGGAGGAACAGAGCGGAATCATCACATTTCCAATCTATCAGGTTAACATCATGGACGTGGATTATCAGATTATTAAGGAATACACGCCACAGGGTGGAGCTTATGTCAGTGATGCTGTTGTTGAAAAGATGAGAATTACATTGTCTAGAATTGCTAAAAATGATGATGGGACTTATAGCAGTACTAGTATCGATCAATTGATTAATCGAGATGAGAATAATGCAGAGGAAGGTTTATTATCAGAAATCGGAACGACAACGGCGCGTCAGCAGGAATTATATATCGTGTTGATGAAGGCAATCGATGGAATTGATGGAGTGTCTCTGCGCGTATCAAGAGAAGTAGTATTTAATCTGGATACGACACCAGATATGGATTATAAGTTCACAGGACAGAATCGATATTATGTATATGGATATGGACGTTTCTGTGGAAGTTATACCAGTATGGAAAGTGCAATTAATAAAGCATACGATACTTATGGTATGGTCATGGATTATAATGGGCGTGAGATATGGAATCGTTACAAAACAGCAACAGCAGGAATTAGTGGATTATCGGTGACAGCAGTAGACAGTGCAGAGAGCTTGGAATATGCGGTCGCAGCGGTAGCGACTTACGCTGGAAATAGAGAAGACATGGTGGCGCTTATGAATGCAGGAACAACTGCAAAGGCGGCCTTGGAACATGTAGCAAAGGATCAGACAATTGTTGTAAAGGGCGTTTCGGTAGAGAAGATGCTGAGCTTTATCAGCGCTGGGCAGCCAGTGATTGCAAGGGATGGGGCAGATTCCTATGTAATCATTACCGGTTATGATACGACAGATATCAGTTATATTGATATGGAGACGGGAAATACAGTTTCCAAAAAAGTTGCAGATGCAAACAAAATATTTGCGCTGTGGGAGAATGTATTTATTACGTATTATAGATAGAATGGAAGTAACTGTTTAGAAGGTACTGAACAGTTACGAATGGAATTGATCAGTGTACTTTAACGGGAGAATTCTTTATGGCGAAATTATCGCGTAAGAGAAAAAAGAAGATTAAGCGAATTGTTTTGCTTGTGATTGCAACGATTATTCTTGGGGCTTTGATATTCTTAAGCCCCAAGATTATTAAGGTTATGAAGCTTTACAGAGATGCGAAAGCATATGCAGCAACTAGTACAACCAGTACATTCAAGGATGCGAAAACTACAATTATATATGATGCCAATGGGAATCAGCTGTGTACCATGAAGAATGATCGAGATATGTATTATGTTTCCTTTGACCAGATTCCTAAAACCCTTCAGAATGCATTTATCGTCATGGAGGATCGGGACTTTTATAATCATGGAGGTATTGATTATAAGGCGATTATCCGGGCAATCATTGTAAATCAAAAAAGCAATGAAATTGAGCAGGGTGCGTCAACGATTACCCAGCAGCTGGCAAGAAATATCTTTCTAACAATGGATGTGACCTGGGAACGAAAGATAGAGGAAATGTTTCTTGCACAGGAATTAGAGAAAATGTACTCCAAGGATCAGATTTTAGAGTTCTATCTGAATAATATATACTTTGGAAATGGATATTATGGTGTTGAGGCAGCTGCAAGAGGGTACTTTAATAAGAGCGTATCGGAATTGACATTGTCTCAGCAGGCATTCATAGCAGGAATTCCCAATAATCCGTCGAGAAATGATCCATTTACCCAGATGGAGCATGCGATGAATCGGAGAAATCTGATATTGAATGAAATGTATGGAAATGATTATATAAATTCTATGAATTATTACACTGCACTGGGGGAGGAAATCGTATTAGATCAGCCAGTGGTTACAAAGAATAATTCAGTGGAGACTTATGCGAGATATTGTGCGACGGAATCGATGATGAGTGCCTCGGGGTTTGTATTTATGAATAACTTTAACAGTGATGAAGAATATGAGGCTTATATGGATGCCTATTACGATAGTTATACGATGAATGAAAGCAAATTGCTGTCAGGGGGATATACAATCTATACCTCTATTGATATGAATCTGCAGAATAAGCTCCAACAGGCCATTGATGATAATCTGAAGTCCCGAACAGAACAATCCAGTGAAGGTGTATATGAGTTACAGTCAGCGGGAGTCTGCGTGGATAATGCCACGGGAAATGTCGTGGCAATTGTGGGGGCAAGAAGTCAGGAACTGTCAGGTTATACGTTAAATCGTGCATATCAGAGTTATCGTCAGCCAGGTAGTAGTATTAAGCCGCTGATTGTGTATACACCATTTTTGCAGAAGGGAAATACACCAGACACGAAGGTGGATGATTTTCCAATAGAGGGTGGACCTAAGAATGCAGATGGAACATATTCAGGAACCATTACATTAAGAGAAGCGGTTAAGTGGTCTAGAAATACTGTGGCATGGAACATCTATCAGGATTTGACCCCAAAGGTGGGGTGTTCATTTCTCATTAACATGGGATTCCACAAGGCATGGGTGGATAAGGATTACAATGCCTTGTCTCTGGGAGGCTTTACCTATGGTGTTTCTCCAGTAGAAATGGCGGGCGCATATGCGACAATTGCAAATGAAGGCGCATATCGTAAACCGACCTGTATCCAAAGAATTATCAACGCCGCAGGAAAAACAGTGGTGGATGAAACAATTCGAGGTACAGTAAAGATATACGATATCAATTCCTGCCGAATGATGACAGATATGATGAAAACAGTTATGGAGAGTGGAACAGGTGTGAGGGCACAGGTTGATAATGCAATCGTAGCTGGTAAGACAGGTACAACCAATGATGATAAGGATTTCTGGTTTTGTGGATTCAGTCGCTATTATACAACAGCGGTGTGGGTAGGAGATGATATTCCCAAGACAGAGGCGAACGGATCGTCATATTCCGGAAGTATCTGGAAGGATTATATGACGGCTGCTCATGAGAACCTTAGCAAGAAAGACTTTGAACCATATAAAGAAGCTATAAAAGAACAGGAAACGCAGACCCCAACGAAAGCAGAACAGGAGACGACAACTGCGGTGCCAGAAGAAGAGACACCGACGCCATCAGTAACGGCAACACCAACAACTGCCGGAAACCAGCAGTCAACAACAGGAAATAATGGGAACAGCGGAAACAATGGAAATATGACTCAGCCAGCGACACCAGCGCCAACTTATCCGCAAGGTGAGTGGGATGCAGGAATCAGAACGGATGTAGATCCGGATGCAGATGCAACAATACAAGGCGGGGATTGGTAAAAAAGAGAATCGGCATTGCCGATTCTCTTTTTGAAATAATATATGTTACTTGCCGTAATGTGTTTCGTTATAATCCTTTACTCTCTTCTGGATTCTGTCAACAGGATTCAGAAGATTGCTGATAGATGAATCATGGTTCAATGTATCTACAAGTAAAGCAATGTACTTGCTCATATCAACATCAATATACCATGGCTTAGTAAGAAGCTCTGGTGTCTGGTAAACCAGGTTTGTTGTAAGAACCTTATCGATAATACCATTCTCATAAGCTTCATCGAACTTCTTTAATCCGTTGGTGAACAGACCGAAAGTTGTTGCACAGAAGACTCTGTTTGCCTTACGTCTCTTTAATTCAGCAGCTACATCAATCATAGATTCACCAGAAGAAATCATATCATCAATGATGATAACATCCTTACCTTCTACGTTAGAACCTAAGAATTCATGAGCAACAATTGGATTACGTCCGTTGACGATTTTCGTATAATCACGTCTCTTGTAGAACATACCCATATCAAGACCAAGAACGTTCGCAAAGTAAACAGCACGTCCCATACCGCCTTCGTCTGGACTGATGACCATCATATGCTCCGCATCAATGTGAAGGTCGTCTACACCAAGTAAAAGATACTTAATGAACTGATAAGTACATGAAACAGATTCAAAGCCCTTCAAAGGAATTGCGTTCTGTACACGTGGGTCGTGAGCATCAAAGGTAATAATATTTCTTTATCAAGCTCACTAATTTCCACCTCCTCAAAAACTGTCATATGCGCAGCATTATGTTTGCTTTGAATCATATTTTTTGCGATGGTTTTTCTTATTTGAGATAA
>JAQUVV010000136.1 GCA_028693195.1 Lachnospira sp. | reverse complement strand
GAAACCTTGGCGATGGGGGCAAGAGATTATATTGTGAAGTCATTTATTCCGGAGATAGTAATTCGACGTGTAAATAATGTGATGGATTCTAATAGGAAGCTGGGAGCATACTTGGAAAAAGCGGGTATGAAGGCTGCAGTAGAATAAAAGGGCGGCAATGTGAATCAATCTTAAAAGAAAGGCATGGGATTAGTATGGATAAAGATAAGCTGGCACAGCTAGGAGTGGATTATGAGATGGCTGTCAAAAGATTTGCTGGGAATGAGAAGCTATACGAAAAGTATCTAGATCGATTTAAAGATGATGAACATTTAAGAGATGCAGATTCGGCAATGGAACGGCAGGATTATCAGGAGGTCTTGGAACAGATTCACGCATTTAAGGGAGTATCTGGAACACTGGGAATGGACGATCTCTATGAGAAAAGTCAGGTTGTTGTATCAGCAATCCGCGCAGGGGATACATCACATCTGGAAGAACAGATGAAAGATGTTCATGTGGAGTACGATAAGATTATGAAGTACTATGAATAATCGTATGGTAACAGCATTTGTCTGTGAAAAATGAATATAAGATTAGCAGAAGCACTGGCAATATTAAAATTGTCGGTGCTTTTTTCTTTCTTTTTATTGTGCGAAATGTTATAATAATTATAATAAAAAGTCGGAAATAAATATACAAATTAATACAATACAACTGTGGAGGTAGGATTATGAAACTTACATTTTTAGGAGCAGATCATGAAGTGACAGGAAGTTGTCATTTCCTACAAGCTTGTGGAAAGAATATCCTTGTAGATTGTGGAATGGAGCAGGGGAACGATGTATATGAAAACCAGCAGCTTCCAATTCCAGCGGCAGATGTGGATTATGTGTTGTTGACGCATGCGCATATCGATCATTCAGGACTGATTCCATTGCTTTATGTGAATGGATTCCGTGGGGATGTATTCACGACGATACCAACGGTGGATTTATGCGAGATTATGCTGAAGGATAGTGCGCATATCCAGATGTTCGAGGCCGAGTGGCGAAATCGTAAGGCGAAGCGTTCTAATGGGACGTTGAAGGAGTTTGTTCCGTTATATGATGTGGATGCAGCCGTGAATGTTATGAAACAGTTCGTCGGATGCGATTATGAACAGATTATTGAAATCTGTGATGGTATTAAGATTCGATTTAGAGACGTTGGACATTTGCTGGGGGCTGCCAGTATAGAGGTTTGGATTGATGAGAATGGGGTATCTAAGAAGATTGTTTTCTCAGGAGATATTGGCAATGTAAATAAGCCGATTATTAAAGATCCAGAATATGTTCGGGATGCAGATTACGTGGTTATGGAATCTACATATGGAAATCGAAGCCATGGAGGCACTCCAGACTATGTGGCTGAATTAGTGAAGGTATTCAAGAGAACATTTGATAGACATGGTAATGTAGTGATTCCGTCTTTTGCAGTGGGAAGAACGCAGGAGCTGCTGTACTTTATTCGGAAGATAAAAGAGGATCATTTATTAGACAGAGATTTTGATGTATATTTGGATAGTCCACTTGCAATTGAGGCGACGAATATATTTAACAGGAATGTGGATTCCTGCTTTGATGAAGAGGCAATGGAACTGATTCGCAAGGGAATTAACCCACTGACGTTTTCAGGATTGAAGTTTGCAGTTAGTGGAGAAGAGTCAAAGCTTATTAACTTTGATCAGAATCCTAAGGTTATTATCTCTGCATCTGGAATGTGTGAAGCTGGACGTATTCGTCATCATCTAAAGCATAATCTCTGGAGACCGGAATGTACGATTCTTTTCGTGGGATATCAGGCAAATGGAACGACCGGACGTATCATTGTAGATGGAGCGAAGGAGATTAAGCTGTTTGGAGAACCGATTCAAATCAGTGCAGAAATTGCTCAGTTACCAGGAGCCAGTGGCCATGCGGATAAGGATGGTCTGCTGAACTGGATTAATTCTTTTGAAAAGAAGCCAGAAAAGGTGTTTGTTGTTCATGGTGAAGATGGTGTGTGTGATGAGTTTACGGCATGCCTGAGAGATGAATATGGGTATGATGCAGTAGCACCTTACACTGGAGCAAGCTATGATCTTGTGGAAGCTACCTGCCTTCTGGAAGGAAATAAGGAAAAGAAGAGCAGAAGAACAGTGGCTAAGAAGAGTCAGACGGTATTCGACAGACTGGTAGCAGCTGGAAAGAGATTGCTTGTAGTGATTGGTCATAATGAAGGCGGGGCAAATAAGGATCTTGCAAAATTCGCAGATCAGATTAACAATCTCTGCGATAAGTGGGATCGATGAAGACGATTGGCGTTGAAACAATGCTGGTAAAGCGATAGAATGGTACAGAAGATGAAATAAGAGATAAAGAGGTGAGGACATCGTTATGAAAAAGATGCTTTTTGTTGTAAATCCGAATTCAGGCAAGGCACTGATTAAGAATAGGCTGTTAGAAATCGTAAAGATACTTTCTGCGGCTGATTATGAGGTGACGTTGTATCCAACCAAAGCACCACGTGATGGATATCGATATGTCCTTGAAAGTGAAGGAAAGTTTGATGTGATTTCCTGTAGTGGCGGAGATGGTACCTTGAATGAAGTGGTAGGCGCAATTTTAAAGTATCAGGGAGAAAAACCACCAATTGGATATATTCCCAGTGGATCAACGAACGATTTTGCAACCAGTTTGAATATTCCAAAGGATATGATTCGTGCAGCAGAACACATTGCTCGTGGGACTGTATTCCCTTGTGATATCGGAATTGCCAATGGTGAACGCAATTTTAATTATGTAGCAGCATTTGGCGCATTTACAGAAGTTTCTTATGCAACACCGCAGTCATTAAAGAATGTTCTTGGGCATCAGGCGTATGTAATAGAAGCGGTGAAAAGCTTTGCAGCCTTGAAACCCCATTATATGCGAATATGTAGCGAAGAGAAGAATATTCAAGGGAATTACGTATATGGCATGGTAAGTAATACAGAGTCGGTGGGAGGAATGAAGGGACTTACTGGAACTGGTATTGACTTACGGGATGGATATTTTGAAGTGACTCTGATTAAGGAGATAAGGAATCCAATGGACTTCCAGATGCTTGTGACTGCATTCCTGACACAGAGCTTTGATAAATGTGAGCGTATGTATACCTTTAAGACCAAACATATCTCATTCGAGTCACAAGAACCAGTGAGTTGGACATTGGATGGAGAGTTTGGCGGGGAACATGAAAAAATCGAATTTGATGTTCTTCATGAGGCTGTAGAGTTTATCGTGAAATCTCGAAGATAGTTAATTTAATAAAGTGTAAAGATTAGACGGTTTATTTTATTTATAGAATAAAGCTATTTCCTTTTGATATTTTGTGTCAGAGGGGGATAGCTTTATTTTTATGATGGTTGGACTTTCGATTCTTCGAAAGTTAATAAGGATGCATTAAAAATAAGCAAAAATGATAAACAATTCAGAAACAATTTTAAAATTGAAATGGTAGAACATAGAAAATGCATGTAGAGATATATTTGCAATGCGTTAGGAAAAATGATGCAATTGTATAAAAACGCATTTATAAATAATAAAACGCACAATATATTCTGAAAATAAATACAAATAAATCAAAATATCAAATTATTAGACAATTCAACATAAAATCAAGTTTACATGAAAAGAAAAAAGGAGTATATTTTACCCATGCAAAAACAGATGTACATGTAAGACGGACATTTTGTTAAATTGATTACGAAAGGGAGATTAACGATGGAAAATCAAAACAAGCAGCCAGGACTTTATAGCTCACAGTTTGAACACGACAACTGTGGTATTGGTGCAATCGTAAGCATCAATGGAGTGAAGACACATCAGACTGTATCCGATGCGCTCAGTATTGTAGAAAATCTGGAACATAGAGCAGGTAAAGATGCAGAGGGAAAAACTGGTGATGGTGTAGGTATTATGCTCCAGATTTCACACAAATTCTTTAAGAAGGCGGTAAAACCTTTCAATATTGAAATCGGAAATGAAAGAGAATACGGAATTGGTATGTTTTTCTTTCCACAGGATGAACTGAAGCGTAATCAGAATAAGAAGATGTTCGAGATTATTGTTCAGAAGGAAGGAATGGAATTTCTTGGATGGAGAGAGGTTCCTACATATCCTAACGTATTAGGCAAAAAGGCCATTGATTGTATGCCATATATTTTACAGGCATTTATCAAGAAACCGGAAGAGGTAGAAGCAGGCATTGATTTTGATCGAAAGCTGTATGTGGCAAGAAGAGTATTTGAACAGACCTGCGAGAATACATTTGTTGTTTCATTATCAAGCAGAACAATCGTATATAAAGGTATGTTCCTGGTTGGACAGCTTCGTCAGTTCTTTGGTGACTTAAGAGATGACGACTACGAATCAGCAATTGCACTAGTTCATTCGAGATTCTCAACCAATACAAATCCGAGCTGGGAGAGAGCGCATCCATATAGATTTATCGTGCATAATGGTGAGATTAATACCATTAAAGGGAATGCAGACCGTATGCTCGCCAGAGAAGAGACCATGTACTCTGACTATCTGGAGGAGGAAATGTCTAAGATTACACCAGTTGTCAGCACCAGCGGGTCTGATTCTGGGATGCTTGATAATTCACTTGAATTTCTTGTAATGAATGGAATGCCGCTTCCATTGGCGGTTATGATTACAATTCCAGAGCCATGGAGCAATAACAAGGCAATGGCGCAGGAAAAGAAGGATTTCTATCAGTATTATGCAACCATGATGGAACCATGGGATGGACCTGCATCTATTCTGTTTACAGATGGAGATATCATGGGAGCAGTGCTTGATCGTAATGGACTTCGACCTTCTCGTTACTATGTAACGAATGATGGATATTTGATTCTTTCATCAGAGGTTGGTGTGCTTCCGATTGATGAGAGCAGAATTAAGATAAAGGATCGACTTAGACCAGGAAAAATGCTTCTTGTGGATACCGTGAAGGGTAAGTTGATCGATGATGAAGAATTGAAGGAATATTATGCAACCAGACAGCCTTACGGCGAATGGATAGATAATAACCTAATTCAGCTTCATGATTTGAAGATTCCCAACAAGAGAGTTCCTGAGGATACCAAGGAAGAACGTGCAAGACTTCAGAAGGCGTTTGGATATACATATGAAGACTTTAAGACATCTATCTTACCAATGGCATTAAATGGATCTGAGCAAATTGGTGCAATGGGAATTGATACTCCATTAGCTGTATTATCAAATCATCATCAGCCATTATTTAACTACTTTAAGCAACTGTTCGCACAGGTTACAAACCCACCAATCGATTCAATTCGAGAGAAGGTTGTGACATCAACAGCGGTTTACCTTGGTTCTGATGGTAATGTGTTGGAGGAGAAGGCAGAGAATTGCAAGCAGTTAAAGATCAATGACCCAATTCTGACAAACACAGATTTAATGAAGATTAAGAATATGAATGTCCCTGGATTTAAGGTGGAGACAATTCCGATCATTTATTATAAGAATACTTCATTAGAGAAGGCAATCGACCATCTGTATGTAGAAGCTGATCGAGCTCATAGAGAAGGTGCTAATATTATTATTCTTTCTGATAGAGGCGTTGATGAGAATCATGTTGCAATTCCATCGCTTCTTGCAGTATCTGCATTGCAGCAGTATCTGGTACAGACGAAGAAGAGAACAAGTATGGCTGTTATTTTAGAGAGTGGGGAACCAAGAGATGTACATCACTTTGCTACGCTGTTAGGCTATGGTGCATCTGCCATTAACCCATATCTTGCACAGGAGAGTATTCAGGAATTGATCGATCTTCATATGCTGGATAAGGATTATTATGCGGCAGTAGATGATTACAATAATGCAATTCTTTCAGGCATTGTAAAGATTGCAGCTAAGATGGGAATATCTACAATTCAGTCATATCAGGGCTCTAAGATATTTGAGGCAATTGGTATTAACTCGGATGTGATTAATAAGTATTTTAAGGGAACAGTCAGCAGAATTGAAGGGATTGGCATTCAAGATATTCAGAATGATGTAGAAACACTTCATTCCAATGCATTTGATCCATTAGGATTGGCAACGGATACGACTTTAGACAGCTCTGGAGCCCATAAGATGAGAAGTGGAAAGGAAGAGCATCTCTATAATCCACAGACCATTCATCTGTTGCAGCTCGCTGCTAGAACGGGTGATTACAAGACATTTAAGGAATATACACATCTTGTAAATAAAGAAACAGGGGTTATGAATCTGAGAGGCTTGATGAACATTAAGTTTCCTAAAAAGGGAATCAATATTGATCAGGTAGAAAGTGTGGATTCTATTGTAAAGAGATTCAAGACAGGCGCCATGTCCTATGGTTCGATTTCAAAAGAAGCCCATGAGACAATGGCAATTGCGATGAATATGCTTCACGGAAAGTCTAATAGTGGTGAAGGCGGTGAGGATGAAGAAAGACTCACAATCGGCAAGGATGGATTAAACCGGTGTTCAGCAATCAAACAGGTTGCTTCAGGCCGATTTGGGGTTACTTCCAGGTATCTGGTAAGTGCACAGGAGATTCAGATTAAGATGGCACAGGGAGCAAAGCCTGGTGAAGGTGGACATCTGCCAGGAAAAAAGGTTTATCCATGGATTGCAAAGACGCGTCTATCCACTCCAGGCGTATCTCTGATTTCACCTCCACCACATCATGACATTTATTCAATCGAAGATCTTGCTCAGTTAATCTATGATTTGAAGAATGCCAATAAGAATGCAAGGATTTCAGTGAAGCTGGTTTCAGAAGCTGGTGTTGGTACGGTTGCATCTGGTGTTGCCAAAGCAGGTGCACAGGTTATTCTGATTTCTGGATACGATGGTGGTACAGGTGCAGCACCTAGAAGTTCGATTCATAATGCAGGTCTTCCTTGGGAACTGGGACTTGCAGAAGCGCATCAGACACTGACTATGAATGGTCTTCGTAACAAGGTTGTGATTGAGACAGATGGTAAGCTGATGAGTGGACGTGATGTAGCGATTGCAGCAATGCTTGGTGCTGAAGAATTTGGTTTTGCAACAGCTCCGCTGGTAACCATGGGATGCGTGATGATGAGAGTATGTAATCTGGATACATGTCCAGTGGGTATTGCAACACAGAATCCAGAGCTTCGTAAGAAGTTTGCAGGAAAGCCGGAATATGTAGTGAACTTCATGAAGTTTATTGCAGAGGAACTTCGTGAAATCATGGCTGAACTTGGTGTGAAG
>JAQUVV010000135.1 GCA_028693195.1 Lachnospira sp. | reverse complement strand
AACGGGATATTCTTTTCTATAAGAACCAGTCAATACCTTTCGAGGGAACGATTGCCATGACTCCTGGTACCTATGCCATGTACTTCCCATGGGATATCCATGTTCCAGCAATCCAAGCAGGTGCTGAACCAGCAAGTATTCGAAAGATTGTAGTGAAAGTCCCATTGGAAGCATGTTTATAAATGCTTTGGCAGCTTGCAGAATAAGAAGTTTTTCTTTATACTAATTAAATATTGAAAGATACACATATACTTATATACTTTTTTACTACATTATAAGTTACCCCTTTCATATCAATTCACGAGAACAGGAGCGCAAAAGATTATGACACGCAACGAAAGAATCTTATTGCTTGCTCAGAAGGATGAAGCATCCCGAAGAGAGGCCTTAAAGAATATATTAGAAGCCGAAGGACTGAAATATACCATTCAGGAGGAAGCCGGAAGTTACAAAAATCCCCTTGGTGTTCAGAATTATCTCCTTGAAATCGGAATCAGTAATCAAGACCCTAGCCTTCTTTTCAGTGCACATTATGATGCAGTTCCTGGAAGTACTGGTGCCAATGACAATACCGCATCGGTATGCATTCTCATAGAACTTGCTCTAGAATTCACCCGGCAGGGAATTCCAGCAAGATTCGCATTTTTCGACGGAGAAGAGAATAAGCTTGCTGGCAGTAAGTTCTATGTGAATCAGATTGACCGTAGTTTAATTACAGGAGCAATCAATCTAGATTTATGTGGATTTGGAGATGCCATGACTATATACTCCCACGGAAAGAAACCTGGAAGCATTATGGCATTAGAACCTTTTATGAGAAAAGAATTGCTGGAATTGTATCATGGACAACTGGTATCATATCTTCCAAAAAGTGATGACTATTCTTTATCCAGCGCAAAGATTCCTGCTCTTGGAATCTCCGTAATGCCTCGTACAGATGTTGCCTTTCTAAAGGCATTAGCAACCTATGATAATGGAATTCTTGGAAAGCCACCAGAATATGCCATGATGATTGATCAGATGGAAATCTCCACAACAATGCATGGTGGTTATCGTGATGATCCTAAGTGGCTGGATGATGAAACCATGGACTTTGTATATCAATATCTATTGAAAGCAGCATCCACAAAGCCTGAAAAAGTAAAGAAGAGATTTGGATTATTCTAAATTTCAATTAAGGTGACAAAAGGTATTCTTCAAATATGCCAACACAAAACGAATTCCAGATGCTACTCCCTGTGCATCTTCCCCTGGAACATTAATCTTACGTCCTCCCTGTGCACCAATAGCAACATAAAATCCTACAAATCCCTGTTCCCTCAACTGTGCGATTGTCACATCCTTACCAACTTCCACATTGCAACGGAATTCTACGCCCATTTCCTTTAGAATGTCGATTTCCGCTTCAACCACATCCTTCTCCAGACGGAAGGACGGAATCCCATTCATTAGCATCCCTCCAGGTCTCTTCTCCTTCTCAAAAACAACTGGAGAATAGCCCTTCTGTGCCAAATAGAAAGCGCAGCTCATACCCGCAGGTCCTGCACCAATAATTGCAATCTTCTGTGGATATGGTCTTCCAATCTGGTTCACCATGGTCGGTACATACCTTGTATCTTCATGCAGATCCTGATCTGCAATAAAACGCTTAATCTCATCAATCGCAACTGCCTCATCAATCTTACCACGGGTACATTCTGTCTCGCACTTATGATTACAGATTCTTCCACAGACTGCTGGAAATGGATTCTCTTTCTTAATTAACGCAAGGGCATCCCGATATCTTCCCTCTGCGGCAAGTCTTAAGTATCCCTGTACCGCAATATGTGCTGGACAGGCAGTCTTACAAGGTGCTGTTCCAGTTGCAACAACATCCTCACGATTTTCTCGGTAATCCACATTCCAATCCTTCTTACTCCACATGCTGTCGCTCATCTTCTTATATTCTGTCTTAGGAAGCGGCTTCTCCGGGCAGAGCTTCTGTCCAAGCTTTAATGCATTGGCTGGACAGCTTTCTACACACTGACCACAGGCAACACACTTGGTTTCATCTACCTTTGCTGAATAATTGGAACGAATGGTATCTCTAGCTCCATACATCATCCCCACACGAAGTCCAAAGCATGAGCATGCACAGCAATTACAGATTGCAGAGCTCTCACCAGCCTCTTCAATATTCGGCATATCGTGCATCAATCCATTCTCTTCTGCACGCTTGATAATTTCATAAACTTCTTCCTTGGTAATCTGACGAGCACGTCCAGTACGAATATAATGCTCTGCACCCTTGCCCATCTGAATGCACATATCCTCTTCCAGGTGTCCACATCCCTCTCCAATCACTCTTCTGGATGCTCTGCCAATAGTTCCTTATTATTCACCAGCATTTCCATAATGCCTGGTGCAAAAATCTGCATATAATAAACATCCTGTCCAGTGGTCTTATCTGTTGTAATACGAAATACTCCAATCCATGCCAAGTGATCTGCTAACTTTTTTGTCTCTTCCTTTGACTTTCCAGTCTTCTCAGCAAGATAATCCACTGTACGTTCCTTACGAAGACCTGCCGCAATTGCCACATCTGCCTCATCATCTGTCAGAATCGATGCCAGGCTATAGTATTCTGGTGCATCAGCATCAATCTTGTTAATGACACCCGTCAATCCTCCAACAACTCTGCAAAGCTTTACGATTTTAGGTCTTAATTCACTCTTCCCCATAGATTCTACTCCTTCTCAAAAATATTCGATTGTTCACGACTATTGTTGGGAATATTATAGCACAATTTCAGTAAATTGAATATTATTATTGTAAAGCTTATATATTTTTATTTATCCGCTGGAATGCTTCAACCTGCACTTCTCATACTTCTTGATTCTATATATTCACTTACTTTCCACTACTTCTGAAGATAGCACCCCTCTTCATGTGCATAGACCACACCTACCGCCTGTAAATATGCATATATAATCGTCGTTCCCACAAACGACATTCCACGTTTCTTCAAATCCGCTGAAATCACATCAGACAATGGTGAACTGGTTCCTGTGTTCTCATATACCACTTTTCCTTCTGTCCAATGCCAAAGATACTCCGAAAAGCTCCCATATTCCTCTTGAATATCTCGATATACTTTTGCATTCTGTACTGCAGCATGGATTTTCCTTCCATTACGTATAATATTGGGATTATTCTTAAGTTCTGCTTCCTTTGTTTCATCATAGGCACAGATCTTCTCCAAATCAAATTCATCAAACGCCTTACGAAATGCATCCTGCTTATTCAATACACACTCCCAGGTTAATCCTGCCTGAAAGCACTCCAAAATCAACATTTCGAACAATTTATGATCATCGTGCACTGGCACACCCCACTCTTCATCATGATATCTGATATAACGTTCATTCTTTGGATTTGCCCAGCGGCATCGACATTTTCCATCTTTCCATTCCATTATTCCATTTTCCCGCTTCTATTACTTTTCTCATTAATATGTTTTTACTTTCTATCCTCTGCTCTTGTCAGCACCGCAAACACCAGCATCCACACCAATGCAACCAAGCTGCATGCCATTCCACCTTTTATTCCAATCCGCTGTGCAACCGCACCTGTAATATATGGCATGGCAATTGCTCCAATTCCCGCAATTGGAAGCTGTACTCCAACTGATGCATTACTCAATCCCTTACTTGCCTGCGCAATTGCCGTTGGATATACGCCTGCAATAGATATTCCGAACAAAAACAAACTAAGAATTGCGGTGATTCCATTATTGGCACATAGCATCAACGCATAAGTGATCAAACTTGCAATACTCATAATTGTCAACGAATTCCGATTCTTGTTGGCAGGAAGGACAAAGACAATAAACAATCTCGCCGCCAGCATAGCAAACCAGATTACTGTTACAGTGAATTCACTGAATACTCCTGATAATATTCCCTGATCCTTATAATAAGTTACCAGCCAGCCTGTGACACTAATTTCCGCACACTGTTGTCCAAATAAAAGTGACGTTGATAACCAGAAATGCTTTTCCTTTAAAAACTCCCATTCCTTACTGTTTTTATCTTCTCTTATTTCTTGTTTATCTTTCTTAAGTTGTCCCTTCTCATCTGTCTGACTATTCTGACAATTTACCAGGTCACTATCCTCGCACTTCTGTACCTCTAAATCACGTTTCTCTCCAAAATCCTTAATGCTGAAGAACAATAACCACAAGATCAGTCCTGCAACTGTAAGAACCGCAATCGGCATCCACCATGGAAAACTCTTTCCAGATGCTGCCAGGTAAATAAATGGCGCCAGCATACTTCCCAGAGCATACATAGCATTAATCATATTGACACTCTTGGTTCGATCCTCGGCCATATTTCCCGCAAGAACTGTTCCATTATTCATACTGGCACCTTTTGCAAGACCAATGAATAAAAATCCTGCAATCAATAGAACTGGTGCTCCTGATATGGTTAATATCCCATATCCAAGCATCATTCCAATTATAAAAATCATTGCTGTCTTCTTCATGCCAATCTTTGTCGATAAGACACCACACAATAAGGCTGCTGCAAGATTTCCAATGCTTAAAAATGCAAGTAAAAGTCCCGTAAAATCATACTGTAGATGAAATTGTTCTCTTAATAGTGGCAAAATCACATTTGCACT
Organism: Lachnospira sp.; assembly: GCA_028693195.1. GTDB lineage: Bacteria > Bacillota > Clostridia > Lachnospirales > Lachnospiraceae > Lachnospira. The sequence continues at coordinate 2,706 of JAQUVV010000135.1, read as the reverse complement.
AGATACGCATAAGCCATCAAATAATAGTGCAATATATACTTTATTTAGAGATTTTTTCTGACTGTTCATAATATTCTCCGTTCTTCTCACGCAATATATATCTTATGTAACTTTTCAATCACACCCTAGTACATCGTTACTTAATTTACGATGTACTCGTTACAAAGCTTCACATGTTTATATTAGCATATCACTTCCATAAACTCTATCTTCTATTCTGACTTTTCCATATGTAAATCGTGTAAAAATCCTACTTAAAATATTTGATTTTCTATTCATAATTAATATTTTTTATTTTTTAAAATATAGATTGACATTTATAAATTTTAATGATATTATAGTTATAGTATTTTGGTATAGAAATTGATTCACATATATTTGTAAGTCGTTGTCTACTAATGATTTACTGATATATGTTTTTTTTATATTTTAAAGTGCGTAAAGGCAGACTGTTCAGGATTAGAATGTTAATTTTAATGTATGATTCATGGATGATACTGCTGAATAATAATTTTAAGGAGGTATCTTTCATGAGCAAGGGTACAGTAAAGTGGTTTAACGGACAGAAGGGTTATGGTTTTATTTCAGACGAGCAGGGAAATGATGTATTCGTACATTTTTCAGGTCTCGCTATGGATGGCTATAAGACATTAGAAGACGGACAGTCAGTTGTTTTTGACGTAGAGCAGGGACAGCGTGGTTTACAGGCAGTTAACGTAACTATTGCCTAAGTAAAACCTTTCGTTTTATACACGAAACTAATAAAGAGGATTTCGCTTGAATGAGTGAAATCCTCTTTTTTATTTTACAGGATTCAGCAAAGTTATATTAATTTTCATTCACATATGTTCACCTGTCTTTATAAATGTGCTATGATATTAAAAATTCACTAAATTTACATAGAAGGAGTACTTATCATGCCTGTATATGATTTTAAAAATGCAGCTAATACAAAAAAGCCATTTGAATGCACTTATACAACATTTGCATCCAATACAGATTTTACATCACCAGAACATCCAATTCTTGTCATAGACAACCATGAACATCAGTGGGAGCATCATGCAACGGGCATTTTTTCTAATCCAAACAAGCAGACCTCCTTTGAATTTAACACTGATACAGGTGTCAGCACTGGCGATATCCTAAAAATTGATTCCCGTTTTGTCAGCTTGATTCGATGGCTTGGAGAAAATCGTGTAAACGTTCGCATGACTGGTGAAAACCAAGAAGATGGATATGCTGTATATCAAATCCGCGAAATCGCATTCGGTGGTGGAAGCAAGCTTTCTGCTGAAGACGGATTTTTACAGTTCATGATTGAGCGTCTCTTATCCAGTAATGCTCCCGCGGAAACTCCTGCAGACGAGGATGCTGCCGAAGATGGTGACAGCATGAAGATTACCAGTCTCACAACCATTTCAGATTTCCTGACATGTGCGGGACGAACATTGCCTGATAATATCCAGCTATGGGCAAGACGTAATCTGGCAGTTGCGCGTTCCAACGAAGTGACTCCGGAAGAAAAACGTCATGCACAGCGCGCACTTTCTATTATGTTGAACATTCAATGGAAGAGTAACTACTTCGAATCCATTGATCCTGTTGAAGCAAGACGAATCTTAGATGAAGAGCTGTTCGGCATGGAGCGTGTAAAACAACGTATTATAGAAACCATTATCCAAATTAACCGAACCCATACACTACCAGCTTATGGAATCCTGTTATGCGGTCCTGCTGGAACTGGTAAATCCCAGATTGCTTATCTGGTTGCCAAGATTTTAAAGCTTCCATGGACAACTCTAGACATGAGTTCCATTAATGATGCTGAACAGTTAACAGGAAGTTCCAGAATCTATTCCAATGCGAAGCCTGGAATTATCATGGAAGCATTCAATATTGCCGGAGAATCAAATCTTGTATTTATCATTAACGAATTAGATAAAGCTTGTGCCGGTAATGGTGGCGGAAATCCTGCCGATGTATTATTGACATTGTTAGATAACTTGGGTTTCACTGACAACTATATGGAATGTCTCATTCCAACCGTTGGTGTATATCCTATTGCAACCGCCAACGATAAAGAGAATATCAGTGCTCCACTGCTTTCCCGTTTTGCAGTAATTGATATTCCTGATTATACATTTGAAGAGAAGAAGACAATATTCTCACGCTTCTCTCTACCTAAGGTATTAAAACGTATGGGACTTCATAAGGAAGAATGTGTTGTTCTCGATGATGGACTAGATGCAGTGATTGAAATCTTCCAGAATACAACAGGAATTCGTGATCTGGAACAGGCTGCAGAACATATTGCCGCCCATGCCTTATATCAGATTGAGGTCAATCATGTGAAAGAAATGCGGTTTGATGAACAGATGGTAAGAGCATTATTTCACTAAATTCTAATTTAACGCGTTAGCAATGAGCCATGCAAGAAAAGACTAGGTAACATATCGTGAGAACTTGTTCTCTAAGATATGTTATCTAGTCTTTTCTTATACGGCGAACGCCGTGACCCCGATAGAACGTAGTTCTATCGAAAGCGTGCATGGCGGAATGAAGATACGGTATTGTAGGTCACAGAGTATGTATTACGCCAACACAGGCACGCTTTCGCTACACCTCGCTCGTTGCGTTACATAAGCTGCTAAAGAACAGCAGCTAAGTAAATGGCGAACGAAGTTCGCCTTGGGCTCGACTAGT
>JAQUVV010000134.1 GCA_028693195.1 Lachnospira sp. | reverse complement strand
CAGAAGCAGTGATTGAGATGCTGGACTTTGCGAATGTGGATTTGAAGGGAAAGCGTGTGACAGTAGTTGGACGCAGCCTTGTGATTGGTAAACCGGTTTCGATGCTTCTTATGAAGAAGAATGCGACAGTGACAGTCTGCCATACGAAGACAGTAGATATGCCTGGTACATGTAAGCAGGCAGAGGTTCTGGTTGCGGCAGCAGGTGTTGCAAAGATGATTGATCAGTCTTATGTAGCAGATGGTGCAATTGTTGTTGATGTGGGAATTAACGTGGATGCAGAAGGAAATCTTTGTGGAGACGTTAATTTCGATGATGTTGCAGATACAGCATCTATGATGACACCAGTTCCTGGTGGAGTTGGCTCAGTGACAACCTCTGTGCTGGCAAAGCATCTATTAAAGGCTGCGAAAGCAAGATAAAATGGGAGTTTGTTGACATTTGGTCGTATTGGTTTGTTTTAGGAGGATGTATGAGGACACTTTTGGATAGAAATGTGGAAGATATGCGTAGTTATGTGACAGTGATATTACTATTATCTGGAATTTTGACTGTATTTCAAGTGGTTTTTACAAGAATTGAGTTTGTCAAATTTGGAACTTTTCATGTGGCTTTATCAGTTGTTTTGCTCCTTGGCGGAATTAGTTTATTAAAGAAGCATAAATATTATCAAGCGGATTTATATTATATGGCAGTCGTATTCGTGAATGATTTATTGATACTCTGTCCGATTTTCTTTCAGTTAGGGAGAATGATGATTAGATATTTTAAGTAAAAGCAAAATAACAGTCTGAAAGGTGTAAATCTTTCAGACTGTTATTTTTTATCAATCAACTTCAATTGATTACTACAGAAATAACAAGAATTCTACCACAAACACGGTCAGACAGCTTAAAACGGATACCTGAAATAAACTGCGACCAAACCATGCAGCAAGAATTCCAACTGCCAATGCAATGGCTGCGGAAATCATGCTTTCCGTGGCAGTAAGAATTGCTGGAAATGTCATGACGGACAGTGTGACATATGGTACGTAATATAAGAATGACTTGATGGTTTGATTTTTGATTTCTCTACGAATTAAGGTCAATGGCAGAACACGAATGAGATAAGTGGTCAGTGCCATAATCAGTAGATATATATATACATTATGATTCATGGTGAACCTCCTGATCTTTTATGGTGTCATTGTTTATAGGTGAATCTTTCATATCTAGACCGTCTTCAGATGAGCTAGTCTGCATGTTATCCTGTATGTTATCTTCCTTGATTGGAAATAGAACGGCGGCAATGAGAGAAATTGCAACTGTTAATATAATAATTCTTGTTCCTGAAGCTATGTTCTTTACGATTGGAAGATAGGTACATGCGAAGCTGACGGCCATGGAAGATGCAACAACACCGGCAATAATCTTGTCCTTTCTGGCAGGTGGAATAATAATTGCAAGAAACATTCCGTATAGACCAACACTTAAGGCACTAACCACATTTGCAGGCAAGATATTTCCAAATACGACGCCTAAGTAGGTGCCGATTGTCCAGCCAGGGGAAGCAACAAGTGCCATACCATATATGTACATTGGATTCAGCTTTTCTGGGACAGAGACAGCAAGTCCGAAAATCTCATCTGTGACAAAGAATCCCATGAATAGACGATGGAAGAATGGCATCTTTGCATCGAATTTCTGACTGAGTGAGCAGGACATCAGAAAATATCTTGCATTAATAATCAGTGTCATCAACATAATTTCAAAATATGTACCAAGTGTGGCAATGACCGTGAAACCAGCAAATTCTCCAGCAGACGCATGGTTTGTGATGCTTGCAAGTGCTGCCTGCAAAGCAGCCAATCCAGCGTTCTTTGCGGCAATTCCTAAGGTGAAAGAAACTGCGAAATATCCTAATGCAATGGGAATCCCATTGGTAATTCCTTTTTTTAACCAATAACTGTTTTTATTGTTCAATGTACTTCTCCTAAGTGGTGTTAACTTTATTTTCAAAGGCATTTTACAATAAATGCATTATAAAGTAAACAAGGAATGCTGTAAAAATATATTGCACATATTTGCATTATACATTCTGAGGAAGTGAAAGCCGAGAGTCTGAAAATTAATTGATAAAATTGACTGTGAATTTCCTGATTTAGCACTTGAATTAATATATTTACTATGGTAACATAAATCCATACGTGATATTTGAACTTGCTTTTGTATAAATGAAAGACAGATTTGTATAATCTGAAGACGAATGTCACAACATATTATAAAGACTATGAAAGAGACTTCTTTTCATGGAACCTGACAGGAATGATCGTGCCATCGACTGAGAGCACGCACAGGGAATTGATAAGAGGAACACTCTGGAGTTGGATTGTTGAAGCACGTAAGTGTCTAGGCAGTTCCGTTACACGCGTTAAGTGTTAATGAGGAATGAAATACTTAGTTTCATTCAATGCGGGTGGTACCGCGGATAATGATGATTATTCGCCCCGGGATACTTTGATTAGTGTCCCGGGGCTTCTTTTTTGCCAGGGCACTTAGAAAAAGCTGTTTGTAGAATCAAGTGACAATGAAACAAGAATTTAGCAGGGATAAAACCAGCCCTGCATACAACGAAAGGAGTAAATGAAGTGGGAAACATGTACAGAGACACGACTTTACAGAATGTCAGCGAGGCTGATATCAACAAGGAATTAAAGGTAGCAGGATGGGTTGAGAATATCCGTGATCACGGTGGCGTATCATTCATTGATTTAAGAGATATGTACAGTGTATTACAGGTTGTTATTCGTGAACCTGAATTATTAGAAGGAATTAAGAAGGAAGAATGTATCGCAATCGAAGGTATTGTTGAGCAGAGAGATGAGGACACATATAATCCTAAAATCCCTTCAGGAACAATCGAATTAGAGGCGAAGAAGATTACAGTATTAGGTAAAGTATATCAGCAGCTTCCATTTGAAATCCAGACTTCTAAGGAAGTCAGAGAAGATGCAAGATTGAAGTACAGATATCTTGATTTAAGAAATCAGAAGGTTAAGGATAACATGATTTTCCGTTCAAATGTTATTTCATTCCTTCGTTCTAAGATGACAGAAATGGGATTCATGGAAATCCAGACACCAATTCTTTGTGCTTCATCACCAGAAGGTGCTAGAGATTATATCGTTCCATCAAGAAAGTATAAGGGTAAGTTCTATGCGTTACCACAGGCTCCACAGCAGTATAAGCAGTTACTCATGGTTTCTGGATTTGATAAGTATTTCCAGATTGCTCCATGTTTCAGAGATGAAGATGCAAGAGCTGACCGTTCACCAGGTGAATTCTATCAGTTAGATTTCGAAATGAGCTTTGCTACACAGGAAGATGTTTTTGCAATCGGTGAAGAAGTATTAACAGATACATTTAAGAAGTTTGCTCCAGAAGGATTTGAAGTGACACAGGCTCCTTACCCAATCATCAGCTATAAGCAGGCAATGCTTGAGTTTGGTTCAGATAAGCCAGATCTTCGTAACCCACTTCGTATTGTTGACTTAACAGACTTTTTCCAGAGATGTACATTTAAGCCATTCGTAGGTAAGACAGTACGTGCCGTTAAGGTTCATGCAAATATGTCTAAGGGCTTCCATGAGAAGTTATTGAAGTTCGCAACAGGTATCGGTATGGGTGGACTTGGTTACATTGAAGTACTTGAAGATGGTTCATACAAGGGACCAATCGATAAGTTCATTCCAGATGATATGAAGCAGGAATTAAAGGATCTTGCAAAGCTTGAAGTTGGAGATACAATCTTCTTCATGGCTGATAAGGAAGCAAGAGCTGCTTACTATGCAGGTATGATTCGTAATGAATTAGGTGAGAAGTTAGATTTGATTGAGAAGAATGCATACAGATTCTGTTATGTAAATGACTTCCCAATGTTCGAAAAAGATGAAGAAACAAAGCAGATTGGATTTACACATAATCCATTCTCTATGCCACAGGGCGGTTTAGAAGCATTGAACACAATGGACCCACTTGATATCTTAGCTTACCAGTACGATATCGTATGTAATGGTATCGAGTTATCTTCAGGTGCTGTTCGTAACCACGATATGCAGATCATGGTGAAGGCATTCGAGATTGCTGGATATGATGAGCAGGTTCTTAAGGATAAGTTCGGCGCACTTTACAATGCATTCCAGTTCGGTGCACCACCACATGCTGGTATGGCTCCTGGTGTAGATCGTATGATTATGCTTCTTAGAAATGAAGAGAACATCCGTGAGATTATTCCATTCCCAATGAGTGGTACGGCTCAGGATTTAATGTGTGGCGCTCCAAACGAAGTTACAGAGCAGCAGCTTAGAGAAGTTCATATTAAAGTAAGAGACTAAGAAAGGAATCGATATGGCTAACGTAATCAGTGATGAGACAATCGAATATGTTGGTATCCTTGCGAAGTTAGAGCTTTCTGATGCAGAGAAGGAAGCGGCGAAGAAGGATATGGCCAGCATGTTGGACCATTTTGATAAATTAAGTGAATTAGATACAACTGGTATCGAACCGATGTCACATGTTTTCCCAGTGGAAAATGTGATGAGGGAAGACGAAGTTACCAATGGTGATGGCAGTGAAATGACACTTGCCAATGCACCAGAGCGTAAGGATACAGCGTTTGTTGTTCCTAAGACAGTTGATTAATAGAAAGGATATCCTATGAGTATATTGGATTTGACAGCAGTAGAACTCGGCAAGAAAATCAAGGCCGGGGAAGTGACTGCAGTAGAAGCAATGGAAGCTGTTATTGCACAGATTGAGTCTACAGAAGAAGACTTAAACTGCTATGTCACATTTGACAAGGAAGCTGCTTTAAAGAGAGCAGCAACTGCGGATGAGGCAATCAAGGCAGGAACATTGACAGGCCCATTGGCTGGTGTGCCAGTGGCAATTAAGGATAACATGTGTACAGAAGGTGTTCTTACTACATGTTCATCTAAGATTTTAGGAAACTTTGTACCAACATTTTCATCAGACGCAGTTGTTCGCTTAGAGCAGGCTGGTGCTGTAATGATTGGTAAGACAAATATGGATGAATTCGCTATGGGTTCTACCACAGAGACTTCTGCATTCGGACTTACTAAGAATCCAAGAAATACAGAGCATGTACCAGGTGGTTCATCAGGTGGCTCTGCTGCAGCGGTTGCAGCAAATGAGTGCTTCTTTGCATTAGGTTCTGATACAGGTGGATCAATCAGACAGCCAGCATCTTATTGTGGTGTAGTTGGATTAAAGCCAACTTACGGAACAGTATCACGTTATGGCTTGATTGCTTATGGTTCATCATTAGATCAGATTGGGCCACTTTGCAAGGATGTAACAGACTGTGCAACCATTATGGAAGTCATTGCTGGACATGATACAAAGGATTCAACTTCTATTAAGCGAGAGGAATATGATTTTACATCAGCACTTGTTGATGATGTAAAGGGCATGAAGATTGGTATTCCGAAGGATTACTTTATGGAAGGGTTGGAACCAGAAGTAAAGGATGCTGTTTTGGCTGCAGCCAAAGTATTAGAAGAAAAGGGCGCAATCGTTGAAGAATTCGATTTAAGCCTTGTAGAATATGCAATTCCAACGTACTACACAATCGCAACAGCAGAAGCAAGCTCTAACTTAGAGCGTTTCGATGGTGTAAAGTATGGTTATAGAACAAGTGAATTCGAAGGACTTCACAACATGTATAAGAAGACTCGTTCAGAAGGATTTGGTCCTGAAGTAAAGCGTCGTATTATGCTTGGTTCTTTCGTATTAAGCTCAGGTTATTACGATGCCTACTATTTGAAAGCACTTCGTGTGAAGGCTTTAATTAAGAAAGCATTTGATGAAGCATTTGCAAAGTATGATTTAATCCTTGGACCAGTTGCTCCAACAACCGCACCAAAGATTGGTTCATCACTTTCAGATCCTATCAAGATGTATCTTGGAGATATCTATACAATATCTGCAAACTTAGCAGGTCTTCCGGGCATCAGCGTACCATGTGGTAAGGATAAGGCAGGTCTTCCAATCGGTCTTCAGATGTTAGGGGACTGCTTTAAAGAAAAGAATTTAATCCGTGCAGCATATGCTTTCGAGCAGGCTTACGGCAAATATGAGGCATAGGAAGGAGATTATCATGGCAAAAGAATACGAAGTTGTCATTGGCTTGGAAGTTCATGTAGAGCTTGCAACGAAGACAAAGATTTTCTGCGGATGTTCTACTGCATTTGGTGGAGCACCTAATACACACACATGTCCAGTATGTACTGGTATGCCAGGCTCACTTCCTGTATTGAATAAGAAGGTAGTTGAGTATGCAACAGCAGTTGGTCTTGCGACAAACTGTACAATTACTCAGAACTGTAAGTTCGACCGTAAGAATTATTTCTATCCAGATAATCCGCAGAACTATCAGATTTCTCAGCTCTACTTGCCAATCTGTCGCGATGGACATGTTGATATTACATTAGCAGATGGAACAGAGAAGTCAATCCGAATCCATGAGATTCATATGGAAGAGGATGCTGGTAAATTAGTTCACGATGACTGGGAAGACTGTTCATTAGTAGATTACAACCGCTCTGGCGTACCTTTGATTGAAATCGTATCTGAACCAGATATGAGAAGTGCGGAAGAAGTGATCGCTTACCTGGATAAGTTAAGAATGACAGTGCAGTACCTAGGCGCATCTGATTGTAAGTTACAGGAAGGCTCTATGAGAGCCGATGTGAACCTTTCAGTCAGAGAAAAGGGAGCGACTGAATTCGGGACTAGAACAGAGACGAAGAACCTGAATTCATTTTCAGCGATTTCAAGATGTATTGAAAATGAAGTGGCAAGACAGATCGATTTAATCGAGTCAGGTGAAAAGGTTATTCAGGAAACAAGAAGATGGGATGATGATAAAGAGTATTCCTATGCAATGCGTTCGAAAGAAGATGCTCAGGATTACAGATATTTCCCTGATCCAGATCTTGTTCCAATTCATATCTCAGATGAATGGTTAGAGGAGATTCGTTCTAATCAGCCAGAATTTAGAGAAGAAAAATGTGCTAGATATAAGGAAGAGTTTGGACTTCCAGAATATGATATCAACATCATTACAGATTCTAAGAAGTTAGCAGATATTTTCGAGCAGACAACAGCAATCTGTGGTAATCCTAAGAAGGTTTCTAACTGGATCATGGGTGAAACCATGCGTCTCTTAAAAGAGAAGAGCATGGATGCAACTGATATTAAGTTCTCACCAGAGAACTTAGCAAAGCTCATTAACCTTGTAGAAGGTGGATCAATCAACGGCGCTGTACTATTTATATGGCTGCGATTACTTCTTCTGATTTAGAGCCTACTCAGATG
>JAQUVV010000133.1 GCA_028693195.1 Lachnospira sp. | reverse complement strand
CATATATGTTAGATTCGGATCATGCATTTTCGGAGATTATTCATAATTTTGAAGAGAAGTTCTGTAACCAATCATAAAATAGAACTTATAGAATAGAATTTATGGAGGAAAATGGGAACATGAAGACAATAGCAATTATAACTGCTAGAGGTGGAAGCAAGCGTATTCCAAAGAAAAATATCAAGGAGTTTTGTGGGAAACCGATGATTGCATATTCTATTGAAGAAACTTTGAAATCAGAAGTGTTTGATGAGGTGATGGTTTCTACAGATAGCGAAGAAATTGCTGAAGTTGCTACAAAATACGGAGCAAATGTTCCTTTTTTTAGAAGTGAAAAGACTTCGAGCGATTTTGCGACTACAGATGATGTGTTATTAGAGGTGTTAGGAGAATATGAAAAGCGAGGAATGAAATTTGATTCTATGGCATGCATATATCCAACGGCACCATTTGTGACAGCAGAAAAGTTAAGGAAAGCATATTATATTCTTCAAAATCATGAGGATACCAATATGGTTATGCCAGCTGTAGCATTTTCATACCCACCGCAGCGCGGATATGTTATGAAAAATCAGCAATTTGAAATGATGTGGAAGGAAAATCTGAATAAAAGATCACAGGATCTCGAAACGATTTACCATGATTGCGGACAATTCTATTTTTATCATGTGAGTAAGTTTATGGAATTAAGTGGGGAAATTTCTAAAGGAATTTACCCGATTATCGTAGATGAGTTAGAGGTTCAGGACATTGATAACGAGACAGATTGGAAACTTGCAGAAATGAAATATCAACTAATGAACAAGAATTCATAAAGGAAGATTGATTAATGATTGGAATACGTGCAGACGCAAATAAAGAAATAGCAACAGGACATATTATGAGATGTATATCAATTGCAAACCAGCTTATAAAATTAGGAGAAGAAGTAATCTTTATTGTATCGGATTTATATGGACAGGAACTATTAGAAGATAATAAGTTGTCGTATGTGTGTCTGCAGTCTGACTGGAGAGATAAAGGGTCTGAAATTTCATGTTTAAGAGAGGTAGTTGAACAAAACAACATTAAAGTTTTGTTATTGGATTCCTATCAGGCAACAAGAGAATATATGAATCAAGTGAAGCATATGGTAAAGCTTGTTTATATTGATGACCTATGTGCTTATGAATACCCAGTAGATGCAATCATCAATGATGCATTAGATGCAAGTACAGATGTTTACCCATATGCAGAAAAGCAAGAGACTGAATTGTGGATAGGAAATTCTTACATTATGCTTCGAGAAGAGTTTTGTAATAAGAGAATTTGTATTCAGCAGAAAGTTAGCAATGTAATGCTTACAACAGGAGGGGCAGATCAATGGCAGATATGTCGTTCTTTTCTGCGAGATATCATTGAGAAAGAACTTTTTAAAGATGTTATATTTCATGTGGTTGTTGGAAAATTCTTTACATCGGTTGAAGATTTGTACGAAATACAAAGAATGAGACCGGGAATCGTGATACATGAGAATGTTGTGAGTATGTCTGAAATTATGCTTTCTTGTGATGTGGCGATTTCGGCGGGAGGAAGTACATTAAATGAGTTGTGTGCCATGGGAATACCAGCAATTTGTTTTTCTGTGGCGGACAATCAGATGCAGACTGTTCAATTGTTTGAAGAGCGACAGTTGATGATCTCCAATGGAGATGTAAGGGGAAATACAAGGTTTTATATAGAACTGGAGAATAACGTAACGCGGATGATAAATAATTATTCCTTGCGTAGGGAAATGTCTGAACGCGAAAAATCTATGATAGACGGAAAAGGTGCGTATCGTATTGCACAGAATATGTGTAAAATGAAGGATGTGTCAAAGAAGTAGAGGAATGATATATGAAAAAAATAAGTGTAATTATTCCGTGTTACAATGTTGAAAGCTATGTAGATCAGTGCATCGAATCAATTGTGATGCAAACATGTGGGATAGGAAATTTGGAAATTATTCTGGTGGATGATTGCTCTACCGACGGTACGTTGAAAAAGCTACAGAAATGGGAACAAAGATATCCAGATGACATTGTTCTGATTCCATTGGAAAAGAATGTGAAACAAGGTGGTGCCAGAAATATAGGATTGCAATATGTGTCATGTGAATACATAAGTTTTATTGATTCTGATGATTGGATAGATCAAGAGATGTATGAGAAGATGTTGCAGAAGATGGTACTGTATCATTGTGATGTGGTAAGTTGTGGGATGTATCGGAATGCCGTTGATGGAGAAATAATGGTTTTTACATGTAATGAAAAAGATGCATATTATGAGCAGAAGAAAAATGTAATAGAGGGCGGGACAGACCTACCTGATATTCCAGGTGGAATTGTGTGTAGAATATATAATGCTTCATTTTTGAAAAATATACATGTTCTCTTCCCAGAAGGACTGAAATACGAAGATAATTACTGGGGAAATATATCGGATTTATATCTCCACTCTGAATATTTGATGAAAGAGTGTTTTTATCATTATAGGGAAAATCCATCATCTACAACACTTTCGAGAAATGATTACTCACATTTTGATCGATTGACAATTGAGGTCATGAAGCTTCAGAAGTATAAAGAGCTTGGCATATATGAAAAGAACAAGACAAAATATGATTATTACTTCATGTTCTTATATTACTATAATACATGGTTTTTGATGGTGTCTAGATTTGATAAACCGCCTTATGAGCAGTTCTGCAGGATGCAGAGAGAAATTCTTCAATATGTTCCGGACTATATGGAAAATGAAAAATTACAAAACGAAACGAATGATTTATATAAGGAATTAATACGATTAATACCAATGCAATTGTCAAAAGAAGAATTTACTTATATTTTTAATGTTTATAAGGAAAATTTGAGCGAAATTGAAAAAGGATGATTCGCAGGATAAACGATAAATCGATTGATAAGAATTTAGAACTTGCTTCGAAATAGAACGCGTAGTTTTAAAAACTGAATGGAATGGACAAGATGAGTAAAGAAGATGAGATTTTTGAGCAGCTGGTGCAGCTAGTGTCTGATGAGAAGTATTCAGAAGCATTACAGGTTGCCTATACAAGTCAGAAAACAGACGTAAACAATTATGAATTATATTATATTCGTGCATTGTGCCAAGAACAGATGGGCATGGTGGAGGATGCTTATTTCTCATATAAAATGGCGCTGTATCTTGGGAGGGATAGTTCACAAAAGGAAGTACTACAGCAGGGATTTCAGAATTTGTGCAGCTATGCTGGAGCAAATTCCTATGAACTGGGCAAGGCATGTGAACGGCTGATTGTGGAACGAATTAAGAATGGAGAATTTAGTATAACACACAGTTTTCTTTCCGAGCAGCTTTACGATACGAATCGTGCGGCGGCAAAGGTAGTTTTAAGTGAAGAGAATATGCTTCTTTTTATGATGCTTGAAATAGTGTTATGTGAGAGGAATCGTTTACCGGAGCGGGAATTTTTTGAAAAGAATACTTGTAAAGGATATGATTGTGATGTACGAAAGTTCATAGTGGTTTATCGGCAAGTGAAGTTCATGATTCGTAGAATCTGGTTTGGGTTTGACATGGATTCTCAGAAGGTGTTGAATCAGTTGCTTAGACGGTATGATATTTCCTCTGATATGCTGGCGGTGATTGCCAAGTATAGTGTTCGCCAGGAATTCTGGAAGGATACATTTATGAGGCTGCAGGCAGTCGTCCAGTATCAGCATCCGCAGTATGGCATAGATATCGGTGGATACATTCAGTGGATGGATGGACAGAATCTTGGAAAACAGGAACGATGCAGGCTTCCTGCATCCTATGCCAATGATGGAGCATTGATTTGTTTGGACTATAATGAGGAATATAGGAAAGAGAATCACACAGCTTGTGGGGCAGAGGTTGTAAGAACACAGAATCTGAATGCAAATAAGATTGCGGTGATTTTCTGTACCAATGATAGTGTATATGAGTCAGAGTGTGTTGCATATCTGAGGAGATTACGAATCCCAGAAGGAAAACAATTGGAAATTATCGAGGTATGGAATGCACCGGGAATGGCAGCAGGATATAATGTTGCAATGATGAGCACGGATGCGAAGTATAAGATATATATTCATCATGACACCTTTTTGCTGGAGCAGGATATATTAACGAAGTTGGTAGATGTATTTTCAGTAAAAGACGCGCTTGGAATGATTGGAATCTTTGGTTCAATAGTGCTTCAGGATTCAGCACTCTGGTATCGAAGCAGCTGGGAAGAGTCTAGATTGAATTTATATCAGGATGCGGTTTTAGAGATTCATAAGTCTGTTTCTGAAAAGAATCATGGCATGATGGAATATGCAGAAGCCATTGATGGAGTCTTTATTGCAACAGCAAGGGATGTGTTCTGGAGAGAAGATTTATTCGATGGATGGCATTTCTATGATATTTCCCAAGGTTATGAGTTCCGAAAATATGGATTCGAGACAGAATTTTACATCGATTCAGAGATTTGGGCGCTTCATGAGACGACCATGAAAAAAGACCCCCACGATACCTATGAAATGTATCGGAAGGTCTTTCAGAGAGAGTACCTAGGACAAGGTGGTAAAAATACAACATGATAGAGAGGCAGACATTTACGACAATGTATAAAACAGTAGATATTCCTGCTTTTCATTAGGAGATAGAGGTAAATTGGCAATGATAACGGCATTGTGAGGCCTCCTTTTTATCGAAACACAATTTCAAATATTTCCTTTAGCCGCACCTCATAGGTGTGGCTTTCTTTTACCTTTCCATAACCATTAGCAGCAATCTGTCTGCGCTCTGCATCATGGGAAAGGTAGTAGTTACATTTGGTAAGAAGATCATCCTGTGATTCGTACAGAATCAGGTCTTCTCCAGGAATAAAATGTTCATAGAAGTCCGCTTGGTAGTTGGATAGCAGGAAGCCTTCAGCACCCATGATGTCCATGCAGCGAAGTGGAATGCCTGAACGAATGCTGCGAAGACTGATGTTTAGATTGATTTTGCTGTTCTGGAATATGTAAGGCATATCGTTGTAGTAATCCACAGGTCCCATATCATGAACTTGTGGAAGCGCAGGCGTTGGATTCGGGGTGAATAGCTTTACATTGTAGCGATTCGAAAGCTTCGTTAAAATCTGTTGGCGTTCTTTCTCTGCGAGTTTTCGGGCAATAAAGTAATAGGCATACATGTAGGATACAGTTTCTACACCATCTTTATTTGGCGTGATTGGTGCAGATTTCTGCATATCTTCAAGTATGTTGGATGTGAGCATATCTTCAATAAAGTAATAGCCATAAACCTGTAGCTGGGATTCCATGATGCCCTCTAAGTAGCCAGCAGTTCGCGGTGATATTCCATTCAGGCGTTCATAAAGATTATGTTTTTCGTTATACATAGAACCGATAAATGCAATTTCACTGGAGAATCGGTCAAGAATATTATCAGTGGAATTATTTGCGGAATGACTTAATGCATTTCTCATGTGGTCAAGTCGTGCAACATTCACAGCAAGTGGCATATAATGCACGGTTGAAATTCCCTGATTATGAAATTCTTCATAAAGGGTCTTGTCAAAAAGAAAGACGTGGTTGCAGGGATTAATGATGGTATAGGAATATAAGGATACTAAAGGGCTGTCATACACAAATGCAATGTAAGGGGTGTTCACACGCTTACAGTTATTGGATAGGGCAGGACTATAATTAAATGTAAAGACACAGTCATAGTGTTGCTGTTCATATTCAAGGTCAAAGAGTTGATCAAATTCCACACTGACTCGCTCTCGAATAAGTTCGCTGCTCACAACGTGACTGGTATGCCCCATGTTCGTCAGGGCATCGGTAACGTCTTCAATTCCAAAGTTCTTATATTCAAAAATTAGTATATTCATAGGGACTTCCTTTTTTAATTTCACATGTTCGTTTAACAATAAAAATGTTAGATGATTGTAGGGCAAACTGATAATGAATCAAACTTCTGGAAATGCCATATCTAACATCTGTACTAGTCGAACATCATAAGTATGCAGCTGATTTACCTTCTCGTATCCATTTCTTGCAATTTCTTGTCGTTCTTCATCATGTTCCAGATAATATGCACAGAGTTCTTTTAAATGTTCCATGCTTTCATAGGCAATTAAATCCCTTCCTATTTCAAAGACTTCAGGCAATTCTCCTTGATAATTCGTAATCAGAAAACCACCGCATCCAAGTACATCAAATACGCGGAGTGATAGACCGGACCGAATAGATTTTGCAGTTATATTTAGGTTGATCTTACTTTCATGAAAGATAATAGGCATCTCTTCTAAGGACTTTGCAAAGCCTTTATTGTGAATATGTGGCATAGAAGAGGTGTCGCTTCCTGTATAAATATCTACGTCAAATGAATCCGACAGCATGCGCAATGCACGTAATCGCTCTTGCTCTGCAACTTTGACGCTGATATATTGTTGCGCAACTAAGGCTTTGTCGTTGCCTTCATAGCCTTCTGGAAAACGATATGATCCGGGTGTGCATTTCAGAAATGTTTTGGCAAAGGAATCGGAAATTATGTTTTCGATAAAGTTATAGCCATATACTTTTAACTGCGCTTCAATCAGCCCATCTGCAAAACCACGTTCGTATTCTGCAAGCTTCGCACGATTAAAAGGACATTTTTCTGCATAGGTAGAACCAATGAAAGAGATGTCACTGGAAAATTTATTCTTGGCGCGGGCATCAGCACTGGCAATGACCTGATCGTTGCGTACACAATTCGTTGCCAGAGGTATATGAAATACACAGGATGGGTTCTTTGGAGCAAATTCATTGTAGAGTTCACGGTCAAACAAAAAGATGCGATTGCAAGGGTTCTTTAATGCATTTGCATATAATTCTAAAACTGGACTGTCTACGATTAAGCTAAGATATGGAAGCTTTAAGATGTTACAGAGGTCGGACAGCCAAGGGAAAAAGTTGATTGTGAAGACGAACATGTATTTCTGAATTCCATTGACTGGAGTCAGCTTACGGGAAGCTAGCTGAATGCAGTCAGATGGGAGCAGATTTTTATTGTTCATTTCAGTTGTTTCCTCATCCACTTCAAAGCCGAGCCGCTTCCATCCATCAATGACATCAGGTTCACAGATACTGCCGTAGCGGTATATAAACATTTTCATAGGTTCCTCCCCGGGTAATATCCCAATAATACGTTTTGTTAGTTCTATTGTATTTCAAAAACACTTTGTTGGCAATTATTTATTCGAATGCTATAATGAATGGAGGTTGAAAGTGCGGAAAGCTGTGGAAGGGAGACTTGAATGAGGGATATATCAGAGATGCTGATTACTGATCAGAATGATATTTATATTTTCTTTGAGATTA
>JAQUVV010000132.1 GCA_028693195.1 Lachnospira sp. | reverse complement strand
TTGTTTCGTCACTTTAATTATACCAAACAAAGAGTCTGGATTCCTTATATTTTGGGTATTTTTTGAAAGTTGTTTATTGTAAAGCTGATAAAATCCGCAGTTGTGGATAAAACTGCGGAAACTCAAGCATTCGCCTTATTGACAACAGGTATGAAATATAATATATTATATGAGTTATTGCTACCATGGCTCAGTCGGTAGAGCGTCTCACTCGTAATGAGAAGGTCGCCGGTTCGATTCCGGCTGGTAGCTTGCATATATTGTTTATACAAGAAAAAGAAAAGACCTATGAAATATATTCACACATATTTCATAGGTCTTTTCTTTTTATCGACAAAATATCATTAACACATATTCCTCTGAATCTTTGCCTGATTGATAAAGCGTTTTTCCACCTTCGTCTGAATTCGATTGATATCTTCCTTATTCTCAATATTATCTATCGCTACAAATCCACCAGCCATCTGTTCGTGCCCGCCGCCATTTCCAATTCCGCGAAGTGCTTCGTTAGTAATGGTTCCTGCATGATAGATGCCATTGCTACGGACAGAAAAGCGAATCCCTTCTGCACGGATTGAATATATGACTGCCAGATTAATTTCATTCAACTCCAGCATAAAATCGCATATCGATGCAATCAATGGTTCTGGGCAATTCTCTCCTATATTAGAAAAGCAGATATCTTCTTTTCTGTGGAGATCTGAAATTGCACGCGCATATGCCTCTAAATCTTCCATTTCCAAGCCTGCAGTATCCAGTTTCTTTACAATATCCAGATTTGCTTCCTGATAAAGGCGATAAAACATATCAAGATCCAGCTTGCTGACACCTCTTGTCATATTGGCAGTATCTATCTTTAAACCATACAATAATGCTGTTGCAACATTTTTCGGCATGGAGATTCCTGCCTCATAATAATAAGATGCAATAATCGATGCACAAGCTCCCACATCAGGACGAATGTCCTGATACGCATAATCTGTATGTTCGTAGACCGGATGATGATCAATACAGATTATCTCCTCTCCTGTCATATCGATAATATTAGCATTCCCTCTTTGTGCGTCCACCAGAATCACCTCAGATTCACTGGTTGGTTCATTTTCACCTTTTAATTCTGACAACATCTGCATCTTAATTCCCAGCAGCACTGCCATCCGATATGTAATCGTCTTATTAATATCTCCCTTATAGCATATGACCGATGCAATCCCCTCCTGCAATAGCAGATATTGTAATCCGAATGCACATGCCACCGCATCTGGGTCTGGGAAATTATGTGTCTGTATATAGACCTTTTTATTTTTTATATTATTAATCACTGATTCTATCATCAGAATTTCCATCCCCTCATCTATGTATATATATCATTATATGTTTTCGTCCCTTACATTTCAATGAACTTTACACATTTTCTTGTATTTTCCATAAAATATATTAACCAAAGAATTTTCCAGAAACGGTCGGTGAATTATGAATCCTATTATTTCCTTAGATCATGTAAATTATTCATATCATACCTCAAAAGGTGAGATTCCAGCACTATCGGACATCTCTTTCCAATTACAGCCTGGTTCCTTTACTTCTATCGTTGGTCCCTCCGGCTGTGGAAAAACAACGTTACTTTCTCTGATTTCAGGTATTTTAAAGCCAGAATCAGGTTCCATAGATATCCATTCTTCTAACCATATTTATATTGGTTATATGCTGCAACGGGATAACCTTTTTGAATGGCGTAGTGTATACAAAAACATGCTTCTAGGTCTTGAGATCCAAAAAAAATGTGATAAAGACCATATTGAAAATGTAAATCACCTGATGGATGCATATGGATTATCCCCCTTTAAACATGTTCGTCCTTCCCAGCTATCCGGTGGAATGCGACAGCGTGCCGCACTGATTCGAACCCTTGCTTTGGAACCAGATATTCTTTTACTGGATGAACCCTTTTCTGCATTAGACTATCAGACACGCTTAGAGGTCAGTGACGATATCTATAAAATCATACAGGATCAGAACAAAACTGCCATCCTTGTAACCCACGATATCTCCGAAGCTATTTCTATGGGTGACCAGGTCATTGTTCTTACTGGGCGACCTGCTACAATTCGTAAAGTTGTACCTATTAAATTAACTGTGGACACCCGTACACCTCTCAGTTCAAGATTCGCGCCTGAGTTTAAGGATTATTTCAATGAAGAGTGGGAGGAATTAGAATGATGTCTGTCAATCAATCGAAATATATACGCCAGCAAAAAATATACAAGGCGATCATTACCTGTACTCGTTTTTTAATTTTTATTGCAATCCTAATCCTATGGGAGGTAAGTACACAACTTCAGCTGGTCAATCCATTCATATTCAGTTCTCCCTCCCGTATTGCTGCTATATTTATGAAAATGTGCCAGGATGGCTCTATTCTGCATCATTGCATGATTACCTTAGGGGAAACTGCACTATCATTCTTTATTATTATTGCCGCTGGAATTGGCATCGCTGTACTTTTATGGTTATGGAAAGGACTCTCTGACATCATCGAACCATACCTGATTATCTTAAATAGTCTTCCAAAGTCTGCTCTGGCTCCAATGCTCATCGTGTGGCTGGGTAATAATCAAAAGGCCATTATTGTAACCGCTATTTCCGTTGCAATCTTCGGTACCATTTTAAACATTTATACTGGATTTCTGGAGACAAACAAAGATCAGATTCGCCTAATTCGAACCCTGGGTGGTGGTTCCATGTCCATATTAACAAAGCTTGTACTTCCCTCTTCAAGAAAAATCATTGTCAGTAACCTAAAAGTCAATATTGGTCTTTGTCTAGTCGGTGTTATTATCGGAGAATTCCTGGCTGCCAGAGCTGGACTTGGCTACCTAATCATCTACGGTTCCCAAGTATTCAAAATGGATCTCGTTGCTATGTCCATTGTAATTCTCTGTGTGATATCTGCGATTCTATACAAGATTATTGATCTTATTGAACGACGGACGTAATTTCCCTTGTGTTTTTCACACATATATACTAATATACAAATATAAAAAGTAATGATACGAATAATGAGGTACTTATGATTTCACTTTCTATTTCAGGCGTCAAAGCCTTTATGTCACACTTGCTTATCAAGGATACATTTGATTCATTTTTACTTTCTGAAGCAGATATTTCCACCGCAAACACCTATTCCATTCAGGGAAGCATCAATCGTGATTTCTTTTCAGATGAAGAATGGAATGAATTAACGAATCAGGAATATAGCTCTTGGGCGCAATTAAAGCCTTTCTGCTTTAGTCTGATTAAGGGTAGTAAAGTTCCTTCTTCTATGAAGCTGATATTTCTTCTTTCCAGTGAACAGTGTCAGAATCTGTTATCTACAATTGATACAGAATTCACCGCCAATGATATCAATGGACTTTTCATGAATATCCGTTATCAGGATGGCCAATTAACATTAATTACAGGAACATCGCTTCGAGTTTTCACTTTAGATAAAACCCTTGATAAAGCATTTGACCAGTATGTATGCAGATTCCTTTCTGAATCGGGCATTGCATATGAAGAACTTTAAAAACGATTTATTATTTTATATATTTTTTAGAATTTACGCCAACCGCTTATTTTCCCAGTGGTTGGCGTCTTTTATTAGCACTCTGTCAAAATGAGTGCTAGTTTTCTCTTGACTTTCATTCCTCCCTGTATTAGAGTACATTTTAGATGAAATCGTATCTGTTCAGTATCTTCTAAACAGTTGCGTGAAATCTATATACAAGAAAAGCTAGGAGGATTTAACAATTATGGCAAATGAACATGGTAGTTTATCAATTAACAGTCAAAACATTTTCCCTATTATAAAGAAATGGATGTATTCCGATCATGATATCTTCTATCGTGAACTGGTATCTAATGCATGTGATGCAATCACGAAGCTAAAGAAGCTGGATATGATTGGTGAATATGAAGCACCTGATGATATTGAATATCAGGTCAAGGTATTAGTCAGCGCCAATAACAAGAGTATTCAGATTATTGATAACGGTATTGGTATGACAAAAGACGAAGTAAATGAATATATTAATCAGATTGCATTCTCTGGTGCAGAAGCTTTCCTTGAAAAGTATAAGGATAAAGCAAATGAAGATCAGATTATTGGTCATTTCGGACTTGGTTTCTACTCAGCATTTATGGTAGCCGACCAGGTAACTATCGATACCCTTTCTTATACAGAAGGTGCTGAAGCTGTTCACTGGGAATGTGATGGCGGAACTGAATACGATATGTCAGAAGGCAGCCGTACAGAACCTGGTACAACCATTACACTTTCCCTTAACGAAGACAGCTATGAATTTGCTAACGAATATAAAGCAAGAGAAGTTCTTGAAAAGTACTGCTCTTTCATGCCACTTCCGATTTATCTGATCAATGAAGATAAGGGTGAAGAGACTGAGGAAATTCCTGAAGAAGAAGTAACTGATAAGGATAAAGTTCTTGATACATTTATCAAGGATGCTGTCACAGAAGAAGTTGAAAAAGAAGACGGAACAAAAGAAACTGTTGAAAAGACTCCTGCTGTGAAGATGGCAAAGATTGTAAAGCGTCTTGTCGCACTGAATGATATCCATCCATTATGGACCAAGCACCCAAATGAATGTACAGATGAAGAATACAAGGAGTTTTACCGTAATGTATTCCATGACTATAAAGAGCCTCTGTTTTGGATTCACCTGAACATGGATTATCCATTCAATTTAAAGGGAATCCTCTACTTCCCTAAGATTAACATGGAATATGAATCCATCGAAGGTACTATCAAACTTTACAATAATCAGGTATTTGTTGCCGATAATATTAAGGAAGTTATTCCAGAGTTCCTAATGCTGTTAAAGGGCGTTATTGATTGTCCAGATCTTCCATTAAATGTATCTCGTAGTGCATTACAGAATGACGGATTTGTAAAGAAGATTTCTGAGTACATCACAAAAAAGGTCGGCGACAAGCTGTCTGGAATGTGCAAGACTGATAAGGAAACTTACGAGAAATACTGGGACGACATCAATCCATTTATTAAATTCGGATGTTTAAAGGATGAAAAGTTCTTCGACAAGATGAAGGATTATATTATCTTTAAGAATCTTGATGGAAAGTATCTCACTTTACAGGAATGCTTGGATGAGAACAAGGAAAAGCATGAAAATACTGTATTCTATGTAACAAATGAGACCGAACAGAGCCAGTATATCAATATGTTTAAGGAAGAAGGCATTGATGCTGTACTTCTGACTAATAACATTGACCAGCCATTTATCACTCACATGGAAGGCAAGAATGAGAATGTAAAATTTGCCCGTATTGATGCTGATCTCTCTGAAAGCTTCAAGGAAGAAACTTCAGAAGATGAATTAAAAGATATGACAGAATCTCTGACAGATGTCTTCAAAAAGGCATTGAATAATGACAAGCTGAACATCAAGGTTGAGAAGTTAAAGAATTCTTCCATCTCATCAATGATTACTCTTTCCGAACAGGATAGACGTATGCAGGATATGATGAAAATGTACAGTATGCCAGGTATGGACCCATCTATGTTCGGTGGTAACGGACAGACCTTGATTCTGAATGCGAATAATGAACTTGTTCAGTACATTACAAATAACAAGGACAGTGAGAATGTTCCAGTATTCTGTGAACAGCTCTATGACTTAGCATTACTTAGTCATGCCCCACTGACGCCTGCACAGATGACAAACTTTATTGCACGCAGTAATAAAATCATGGAATTGCTTGCAAAGTAATTCTAATTAGCATAAAATAAATAAAGATTATGAGCTATCGCACTTAGCAAATAATGCTAGGTGCGATACTTTGCGTCTATCAATAAAACAAGTTTAGGATGGTTATTTCATGTCAGAATATAATAAAAATGATTTTCATACAGAAGATGATGGCATCGAATTTTTAGATATTAATTACATCGATGAAAATAATGATGAATATGACGGTCATTATGATAGTCATTATGATAGTCACTATGGCAATCAGGATTCATCTTCTAGAAGATCTACCGTTTCTACACCTACTCAATCTAGAAACACTTCCACAAAAAACAAACCAGTTTCTGTTGTTTCAGAAATTATTAGCTATGTGAAAATCATTGTGATTGCAATTGTAATTGCATTCGTCTTCACGCAATATGTCATTGTGAATGCTCAAGTACCAACTGGTTCCATGAAGAACACCATTATGGAAGGGGATCGACTGATTGGTTTTCGTCTGGCATACGTATTCAGCGAACCTCAGCGCGGAGACATTGTCATTTTTAAGTTTCCAGATGATGAGTCCGAGAATTATGTAAAACGTATTATCGGAGTTCCTGGAGATGTCATCCAGATTACTGATGGTCATGTATATGTAAATGGTGAACTCTCTCCCGAATCCTATATCAGAGAAGCAATGATTGATACCGGAACCGAACAGACTTATATTGTTCCTGAAGACAGCTACTTCATGCTTGGTGATAATAGAAATAGTTCCAAGGATTCCCGCTATTGGGTCAATACCTTTGTTCAGCGTAAAAAGATTCTTGCAAAAGTTGTCTTTCGCTACTATGACGGAGAAAATAAACGTCTTGATTTCAGTATGATTAAGTAATAAAATGTGTCAGAATTACAATTTACAATGTAATTCTGACACGTTTTATTTCTTATTACATCCATACACATTTCCTGCATATATTCAATATTTTGGGTAATACTCCTAATGTATATAAAGAAGCAAAACAAGGAGGCCAAATCCTCTCCTCACCTGAGGGGTTCGGATTTTGCTTCGCAAAACAAGGAGGATTATATGACAAGTTTAGGATGTAATGCCAAATCATGTGAACACAATAAGGATTATTGCTGTTGTCTATCATCTATTAAAGTAGAAGGTCACGATGCATGTAACTGTGATAACACCTGCTGCTCCAGCTACGATGAAGCCAGTGAATCTGCGACAAACTCTGCAAAATCACCGAAATTAAATCTATCTATTGCCTGCGAAGCAGACAACTGCATATACAATGAAGATAAATTATGTAATGCTGACCATGTAGATATTTCAGGGATCTGTGCCACCGATGCAGATGAAACCGTCTGTTCAACATTTACATGCAAATAAAAGACAAGCTGATGGCTTTCATAGGTTATCTGTATGTTCTACGAACCATATACAGATTAAATAAAGGAATTCGCAATTAGATACGCAGCAGTGTGCATTTACGTAATAATAACTTCACTATATAGGAAATCCCAACTTCCTATATATCAAAAAAACAAGCCCAATCAGTCTTCTGCTTTCCGCAGTATCCTGATTGGGCTTGTCCTATTGTAGTCTTAGATCAATAACGATTCCGTACCTTCAATCTTCAAACAATTAAGCTCTTGAAGT
>JAQUVV010000131.1 GCA_028693195.1 Lachnospira sp. | reverse complement strand
TAAGAGCATTTTAATGAAAGCAATAGCAGCCGGAAATTCTTTTCCAGCCGCAAGAGAGATAGCTGTACGAAAGATCTTAGAATCTAACAGCAATCCCCCTTCTCTTATTAATTCCGCTAATACATCTAATGCTTTCAAGGAAGAAAAAGTACAATTAACCGACATTCTTTCTTCTCCTAACAATATTCTTGGTATTGAATATATCAAGGCTATTAAGAAAATGAATGCCTCCATCACTCCTATTACTATTCAAAGGGAGGGAACTGGGTATAATCAGATTCAGATTAATGGTCTTCCAAGTGCGTCAGCAATTCGTGCACAATACTGTGGAAAGACTGAATTGATAAACACGGAATCCCTGAAAAATCAATTGCCCGAATCCA
The DNA here is from genome assembly GCA_028693195.1 of Lachnospira sp. Taxonomy (GTDB): domain Bacteria; phylum Bacillota; class Clostridia; order Lachnospirales; family Lachnospiraceae; genus Lachnospira. Next base: position 7,076 of record JAQUVV010000131.1, on the reverse strand, counting down.
TGTTTCAGATTCTGACCGATACTATTTCTAAGCAATATCAGCCTATCACCATAGATGATTTTTCACTATTATTTCATATAAAGATGAACGAAATTATCTATAGCTGTCATTGCAACAAATCGGCAATCATTGAACAGCTCTGCGCTTATCCAGATATTAATGAAGATTTTGCCGCACGAATATATAACGCATATAAAGGTCGTGAGCCATTAAGCTCCTACTGTCAGAATGTAAAAAGCAAGCAATATACTTATTCAAGAATCAGCCGTACTCTCATGCATATCATTCTTGGGTTAACGACTGAATCCAAAGCAAACGCAAAGCCTTATATCCGAATCCTTGGTTTTGATGACATTGGCGCGCAATATCTTTCTTCCATTCGCAAAACCTGCTCCGTACCGCTCATAACAAAGGTCAGCGATCATACTGATTTGCTAATAAATGATATATTCTGCAGCCACATATACAATGAAGTTGTCTATAACAAATGTGGATATCGTATTCCAGATGAATATCGTGCAGGAATATATAAAAAATGCAGGGAATAATCACAAGTCCCTGCATTTTTTATAATTACTGTTTTGATTTTCTACATATACCACAATAAGACGATATTTTATTTCAGTTGTCCAATCATATGCTTTCCATCAATCAATTTCTCACAATTCACTGTGAAAATATGATTGATAATCTGTTGTTTCAAATCCATTCCATTAATTCCATGATTTATCATTTTCTCATCCAATAAATGTTTAGGAATCATCACACGAATATAATTTCTCGTGTAACCGCAATAATATTCTTTGTCATTCACCAGGGATACTTCCTCAATGAGGACTTCCGCACTTTTTCCAATAAAGTTCCGACGATATTCTTCAGACATTTCTTCTTCCAAGGTAATCAGTACATTACTTCGTTCTGTCTTTATTTTCTCGTCTACTTGATTCGGCAGAGTGTCCGCAACGGTTCCTTTTCTCCTCGAGAACTTAAAAATATGCATTTCATAGAAATGAATCTTCTTAAGATATTCCTTTGTAACAAGAAAATCCTCTTCTGTCTCCCCAGGAAAACCAACAATCACATCTGTTGTAATCGCCGGATTATCTAAAAACTTTCTAAGACGGTTGCAAGCCGCTTCATATTCATCGCAAGTGTACTTACGGTTCATTGCCTTTAAGGTTTTATCACACCCACTCTGTAAGGACAAATGAAAATGTGGACACAGTTTGGACAACTTTGACAGTCTTTGAGCAAAATCATCTGTTACAACACGCGGTTCTAATGACCCCAGACGAATTCGCTCAATCCCGTCAATATGCTCAATCGCTTCCATCACCTCAATGAGACTGCCTTTTCCATTATCTAATCCATAGGAACTTAAGTGAATCCCCGTCAATACGACTTCTTTATATCCTTTTGCTGACAATCTGGTAATCTCTGCAATCACATCTTCCATATCACGGCTTCTGATTCTTCCTCTTGTATACGGAATAATACAGTAAGAACAGAACTGATTACATCCATCCTGAATCTTGATATAAGCTCTGGTATGTTCGTTCACCTGATCAATCTCTAACTGTTCATACGGCTGCTTTACTGACAAGTCTTCCATTAAAATGTGTTTTCCGTGGTCTGCATCATACTGGGCAATCGCATCCACGATATTGATTTTCATGTTATTACCCACAATCATATCTACCGCATCGTCCTTCTCCACATGCTCGGCATCGGCCTGTACATAACATCCCGCTGCAATGACAACCGCATCTGGATTCATCTTCTTTGCCTTGTGCAGCATCTGGCGGGATTTTCTGTCTGCAATATTTGTCACAGAACAAGTATTAATAATATATATATCAGCAGGTACATTTTCATCAAACGGAACCATGGTATATCCAGCATTTACCAGCATCTGTTCCATGGATTCTGCTTCATATGAATTCACCTTGCAGCCAAGGTTATGTATCGCAACAGTTCTCATTTTTATTTTATTCTCCATTCTTGACATCATCCACATTCCACTCTTCGACACACGTTTTCCTTCTTCCAATATACTTATCTCACGAAAATATATCATTCATAGCTTGTGTTACAAAAAATACCTGAATAAGCCCTGAATTTGGTTGACATATCTTTGACAAATAGATATTATTATTGATAGAAGTACATCACTTAATTGTAGGAGGTAGAACATGAAAACAGTACAGATTTCATTAAATTCAATCGACAAGGTAAAATCCTTCGTTAACGACATCACAAAGTTTGATGTAGATTTCGACCTTGTATCAGGAAGATATGTTATTGACGCAAAGTCAATTATGGGTATATTCAGTCTTGACCTTTCTAAGCCAATCGACTTAAACATCCATGCTGACAATGACGTGGAAACAATTCTTTCCGTGTTAGCTCCATATATTGTTTAATTAAAAACAAATGTTTTTATTAAGGATTGCCTTTATGGCAATCCTTTTTTACTTTATAGAAAATTACGCGTGTACTAATATCTTCTCAGTACTTTCAATCGCAGTCTTCATTAAATCATCAATCACTTCATCCAGATTGTGCTCATGTCTCTTAATAATACCTAAATTAGGCTTTGTCACTGGATGTTTTGCAACGAAGATGGTACAGCAGTCTTCGAATGGCTGAATAGATGTCTCATAAGTGCCGATTTTCTCAGATATATCAATAATCTCCTGCTTATCAAATCCTATGACTGGGCGGAATACTGGCATAGTACATACTTCATTGGTGCAGTACAGACTCTGCATGGTCTGGCTCGCAACCTGTCCGATACTCTCTCCTGTAACCAGTCCCGTACACTTTGTTTCTTCTCCAAGAGCTTCTGCAATCTTCATCATATATCTTCTCATAATAATTGTTAACTCATCGTGAGGACATTTCTCATATATTGCTAGCTGAATATCAGTAAAATTCACTACATTTAACATAATTGGGCCTGCATACTTTGCAACCAGCTTTGCAAGGTCAATTACCTTCTGCTTAGCTCGTTCACTGGTATATGGTGGTGCATGAAAATATGTTGCTTCAATCTGGACACCACGTTTTGCAACCATGTACCCGGCAACAGGACTATCAATACCGCCTGATAAAAGAAGCATTGCCTTACCAGCAGTTCCAACAGGCATTCCGCCAGGTCCTGGAATTTCCACAGAATATATGTTAATAACATTACGGATTTCAACCTGTAGAAGTACCTCTGGCTTATGGACATCAACCTTCATCTCTGGAAATGCATCTAACAGACGTCCACCCAATTCCATATTAATCTGCATAGAATCCATTGGATAATTCTTTCTAGCACGTCTAGCGTTAACCTTAAAAGTGAAGTTCTTATCTGGATATGCCATATCAATATACTTGATGACCTGATCTGCAAGATCATCAAAGCCATGATCTTCAATCTGAACTACTGGACAGATTCCAATAATACCAAATACAGTCTTTAAAGCTTCCACAGCTTCATCATAATCAAATTCTGTCTTTGCCGTTGCATAGATACGTCCATTCTCCTTAGATACAACAAACTCACCATCAATTTTCTTTAATGCATAACGAATCTGCTTTACCAGCGCATCCTCAAAGATATATCTGTTCTTTCCTTTTACACCAATTTCTCCGTACTTAATTAAAAATGCTTTGTACATATAATTTCTCCTTGTTTTGTGATATGGAATAAAAAATTATGAAACTCTTCTCTATATTGTTCGCATAATGTTTGTACTAATATAAATAATTATAATCACTTATACTAATGCCTTGTAAACTTTCTTAACACTGGCAGCAGTTCTTTTAGCGCGCCAATAGTATACATAATCTCTTCTTTCGTTGTCTCATAACAGAAACTAAAACGAATGGTTGAATCCAGTAGATTTTGTGCCACTCCCGATGCAACCAGTGTAGAGCTTAAACCTGGTCGATTAGAAGAACATGCTGAACCTGAGGAAACATAGATATGTTTTTCTTCTAAAGCATGGAGCAATACTTCTGCCCTTACATTATCAAAGCTGGCACTGATAATATGTGGCGCAGAATCTCTCCCTGTCTTTCCATTGATTGTAACACCTTCGATTTCCACTAGTTCAGAAATCATTGTTTCCTTAATATCATAAAGATGATTGATTTTCTCATCAAAATGTTCATTATAAATCAGTGAAATTGCTTTGCCAAGTCCTGCAATTCCAGGCACATTATCTGTACCAGAGCGCATACCTTCCTGCTGCCCACCACCAAGGATAATCGGTTTGATCTTCGTCTTTTCCTTAATATAGATAAATCCCGTTCCCTTTGGTGCATGAATCTTATGTCCGCTCACTGATAACAAATCAATTCCAAGCTTCTTTGGAACAATCTTGAACTTTCCATATGACTGAATTGCATCCACATGATATACAATATCCGAATTATAGATCTTCACAATATGTCCGATTTCTTCAATCGGTTCCACTGCACCTAATTCATTATTTACATGCATCACAGAAACAAGGATTGTATCCTCATCCAAAGCTTCTTTCAAAGCATCCAGCTTTACAAGGCCATCATGATCTACTGGCAAAAACGTCACCCGAAATCCCAGCTCTTCCAGATATAGAAATGGCTCTTTCACTGACGCATGTTCTACCGCTGTAGTAATAACATGTTTTCCTTTTCTCTGATTAGCCAGTGCACTACCGATAATTGCCATATTATTAGATTCTGTTCCACCTGATGTGAATACAATTTCCTTTTCCTGACACTTTAAGCTCTTCGCAATGACCGCCTTTGTTTCTTTAATGTACTGCTCCGCCTCGAATCCCTTCATATGCTTTGAAGAAGGATTTCCAAAGTCTTCTAACATGACCTTTGTCACAACCTGGACAACTTCAGGATTCACTCTTGTCGTCGCAGAATTATCTAAATATGCTTCCATTTCTAACCTTTCTTATCTATATATCGCCTTGTATATTTACTAATAGCACCTTTTATATTGCCACTTTCCAACTTATTCTTCCAGCGTATACATTAGTACGGACGCCAGCATCATTCCTGCTGTTTCTGTACGAAGAATTCGTTTACCCAGAGTAATAATCTCACAGCCTGCTTCCATTGCTGTATCCAATTCATCCTGATCAAAACCACCTTCGGGTCCTATAAATATTGCTATCGACTGCCCTGGCTGTATCTGTGATATCAATCGCTTTGTCTTATCCATTCCATCTGCGCATTCATATGGAAGCAGCTTCACATCCAATTTTGAAGCCAGCTTCACTGCCTCTTTGAACGTCATGGGCATTGTCACTTCTGGCATCACACTGCGCTTGCTCTGTTTTGCAGCACTTTCCGCAATAGCATTCCAGCGCTTCACCTTAGAATCTGCTTTCTTCGCATCCAGCTTGACCACGCTTCTCTTCATCGCCACAGGAATAATCTGATAGACACCAAGTTCAATACATTTCTGGATAATCAATTCCATTTTATCGCCCTTTGGCAGCCCCTGAAACAGATAAATCTTCGATGAGAGTTCTCTTCCATTCTCATCAACTCTATCAATTTCAGCACGGATATATTCTTCATTCATCTCTGCAATATGGCAGTAATAATCCGTATTATCCCCACTGCTAATTAACAGTTCATCATTTACGACGAATCTCAATACATTTTTTATATGATTGACATCACTGCCTGTAATATCAATATAAGTATCATGAATATTCTCATGCTCTGCAAAAAAATGATACATTACTGTCTCCGTTCTGTATAAATCACCTATCGGTATTGATTATTTTCTGCGCGCGGTTACATTGACCCACTCGCCATCATGATTCACTTCAACTACTTCTAATTCTGGATTCTTCTTAAATGCTGCAACCACTTCTTCTTCCTTGGTATTGATAATCCCCGATGTGATAAAGTATGCACCATGCTTCATATGTTCATGAATACATACAGAAAGTGGTTCTAATACATCTGCAAGAATATTGGCACATACAATATCATAGCACTCATATCCACATGCGTCCTTTACAGACTTATCATCAATAATATTTCCTTCAATGACCTGTAACTGTTCTTTGGAAATATTATTCTGCTCTGCATTTTCTTCCGATGCAATAATTGCATTAGGATCTAAGTCTGTTCCAAATGCATGCTTTGCTCCGTACTTTAATGCAACTACAGAAAGGATTCCGCTTCCACAGCCAACGTCAAGGACTTCTTCTCCACCTTTAACATACTTCTGAAGCTGTTCAATCACCATCTTAGTCGTCTCATGAGATCCAGTTCCAAATGCTGTTCCAGGGTCAATACTTAATACTGCATGTCCCTTCATCTCCTCTGTGACTGGTTCCCAGGTTGGTTTAATAAATAAATCTCCGATTGTAAATGTATGCCAGTACTGTTTCCAGTTATTAATCCAATCCTTATCTTCCGTCTGTGACTCTGTAATGGTGCCTTCTCCAATATCTGTAAACATACGGAGTTCTTCTAAACCTTCCTCTACCTTAGGAATGATTGTATGGTCATCTTCATCTGAATCGATATAAAAGTTCACCTTTGCCAGCCCTTCATCTGGAGGCAGATCTGGAATAAAGTCCACAAACATGGTCTTTGCCTCCTCCTGTGTCAGCTGTACGTTATCTTCAATTTCAATTCCTTCCAAACCAAGATCATAGAGCATACTGCTGATTAAATCTACAGCCTCTGTCGTTGTCTGGATTGAGTATTTATTCCATTTCATATGTGTTTTCCTTTCTGTTTTTCTATGCATGTAGCAAAAATGCCTGATACCCCTTGAAGGTCTCATATAAATCCGCCTTACTGATAACTTCATATGGAGCATGCATGTTCTGAACTGCGATACCAGAATCAATCACGTTCATATCCAGATTTGCAAGAATATACGCAATTGTTCCGCCACCACCTGCATCTACTTTCCCAAGTTCCGATGTCTGGAAAGAGACATCCGCATCATCCATGATTTTACGAAGTCTGCCGAGATATTCCGCAGATGCATCGTTGGAACCACTCTTTCCTCTGGCACCTGTGTATTTATTAAACACCATGCCATAACCAAAGAA
>JAQUVV010000130.1 GCA_028693195.1 Lachnospira sp. | reverse complement strand
TTCATTCTCTTTGTAATCTTCCTTTTCTATATTCAGTGAGATACTCAAGAACTTTTATTTTGCAACCATTTATAAATATATACGTAATTGCCAAGAAAAAAGTTTCAAGTATTCCATACTAATTTGTACTGATTTGTGCTGATTTGTACGAAGTAGTAATTGTGATGAACGAATTCTCATTATATATCATCTCCATTAGGATTCCAAGGTGTGATTTTCACAAATCAGAACGTCTTTCTTCCCAATTCTTCTACGATTCCACGCATCTGTTCCTTGGATTGCACATTCTTTGCCCTCTCCAGCACCTGTTTTCTCTCTTCCTGTGTCATTCTTGCATAATGTTCCATCGCCTGCTCATTCATTGCCATCTGAAATGCAAGACCTGCCGGCATCTCTTTTTGATTTTCCATTATAGCCACCCAAATGCCTTTCCAATTAGATATATAATACCAACGATCCATGCAGTAAATATGCCATAAAGAATCACTGGTCCGCCAATCTGAAAGATTCTGGCACCAATTCCGAAAACCTGCCCCTCTTTCTTAAATTCAATTGCAGGTGAAGCCACACCATTTGCGAATCCTGTAATTGGAACTAGGCTTCCTGCTCCTCCCCAGGTTGTAATCAAAGGATAGATTCCAAACCCTGTCAAAATCACACTGATTCCCACCAATGAAATTGTCGTCCATAAAGCTGCATTATCCTTACTGATTCCACCATTCATAAACAGCATCATCAACGCCTGTCCAATGACGCAGATAATTCCTCCCATAATAAATGCTTTGATACAGTGCACAAAGCAGCTTGCCTTGGGCGTTACATCTTTTACATAATCATTATAATTCTGATTTCTCTTCTCTACATCTGTCATACTTCACCTCATGCTGCGACTGTTTTTTAGTCAATGTGAGCAAGCTCACATAATGGTGCAAGTTTGTGCGCAGCTCAAACTTGTAACGTGAAAAATTATGATATAAGATTTTTCACGTTTATCCTCCCTTATACAACACTAGATAATACAGCAGGTGACCAACGCATTTTCCTACTGCTATTGATAGAATGACCCATCCTAAGCCCGCACCAATTCGTACTCTTCGCACGAAGATTGGAAGTGACTTGATAGTTTCTGCAAGGCATACAGAAAATGTACCAATAAAGATTCCTGCAATTAATCCATATGCTATGGCAAATATCACTTGAAGCAGCCTTGGCACCCTAAAGCAAATATTAAATATAAACATAACATTTCCAATAGTTGCTCCGATAATTATCATATTATCGTACAACGTCAAATATTGAGTGGTCTTTGTCACCGCCGCAAAGCGATTAATCAGTCCTATGGACGATACCAACGCAAACAGTCCTGATGCCGTAATTGCACCTGCCGCGAATCCAAAAAGAATCTCCACAATCAGCTTCATTTCTTTTCCTTTCCAACAGCATCTCTACGATTAATTAACGCCGTGCTGATATCTGTATCGTATTTGTCCATCTCAACTTCCATCGGAGTTGGCTCATTGGTGAATCTCTTTTTACCAAAATGGTTATAGAAGATAATGATTCCTGACGCGAGGCCAATAGCATATGCGATTTCCATAGCCATATTCTCTTTTTCAGGTGTTGTTCCAAGCATCTCATAAACCTTTTCGAAGATTTCCTGGGTGCTTACATCATTATTATATGCCATAATTCCATATGCACTTCCCACTGCTGTGATGATGCACACAAGTGTAATCAAGAGAGTTTGCAAGGTCTTAGAATGCTTTTTCTTTGGAATATAATCAACTACAAAATCTGTTTCTCCCATGTTGTTGACTGTAATTCCTGGATACTCCTTATTGACAATTTCTATAACCTTCATAATAGAAAAACAAAGTTTTTCCGCCTTGGTCTCTTTAATATGAACAAGCTGTAGACTTTTCAGTTTTGCAGCTACATTCCCATTTGTCGCATATATATCTGCCACATCTGATAGTCTGACATCTTGATGATCCAGCTCAATATTCTGTTTAATCTGCAAATACACAGTCTCGTTCATAAAAACCTCTGGCAAAGTTTCATTTCCAATTCACGACATGGCTTCTTCCAGTCTAGTACAGCGTTTCTTAATCAACTACACTTTTCATACTAGCTTTGAATCATCTTCATCTCATGTTTTATGGATAATTCAAGTATTTGCATTTATTCTAATTTTATTCTATATTTTTGTCTGACCCGACAAGTACCAGTTTGCTGATGCAATTGGATTTATACTAATTGTCTCCGCAGCCTAGCAAGAATTCGTTTTTCCATCCTCGATACCTGTACCTGGGATATGCCTAGAACCGCCGCAATCTCGCTCTGCGTCTTCTCCTCAAAGTATCGCATAGTAATTAATGTTCTTTCATCCTCTGGCAGTTGATTGAGCATATCATGAACAACCATGGAATTCACCAGCGTTTCATGTTCATCTTTATTCTCTTCCAACTTGTCAATGAGCAGAATCTCACTCCCATCTCCTTGATAAATCGTTTTATAAAGAGATTCCACATCGGCTGATGCCTCAAAAGACATTACAATGTCACAGACCTCAAGTCCTGTTCTTTTGGCAATCTCTTCAATTGTAGGCTCTCTTTTCTCTTCCTTTCTTAATTCCTCTATTGCCTTCGCCGACTTCACTGCATTTTCCTTTAAGGTTCGGCTCACTTTAATCATTCCATCATCCCGCAGAAACCGTTTGATTTCACCGGCAATCATTGGTACTGCATACGTGGAAAAGCATACATCATAGGAAATATCAAACTTATCAATTGCCTTCATCAAACCGATACTGCCAATCTGAAATAAATCCTCCTGTTCATATCCTCTTCCTGTAAACCTCTTCACTATGCTCCATACAAGTCCCATGTTCTGAAGAACAAGCTGTTCTCTTGCTTTATCATCACCTTCATGTGCTTTAACAATCAGCTCTTTTGTGTGAACCATAGTCTCAGCCATATCATCACACCTGCGCTCCTATCCGTTTCTTCATGGTTATTGTTGTGCCTTTATTTTTTGCAGATTCCACCTTCAACTCATCCATAAATGCTTCCATAAAAGAAAACCCCATACCAGATCGTTCCATCTCTGGCTTCGTTGTAAACAGCGGCTCCATCGCCCGATGAATATTATCAATTCCCACGCCATCATCATGGACAATCACTGTAAATATGCCATCTAATATCATGCATTTCATAGAAATTTCTCCCGGCCCATTATTATATCCGTGTACAATTGCATTGGTAACTGCTTCTGAAACTGCTGTTTTAATATCTGATATCTCTTCTAATGTTGGATCTAAGCCAGTACAGAAGGATGCCGCAACCACACGGGCAAATCCTTCGTTTTCTGATTTGGAATCAAATGTTATTTCACAATAATTATCATAAATATTATTTTTCATTATGACCTCCTTTCTGATGATTCATCGCCTGATTCAAATTCTCATAAATGTGTACAATTTTATGAAGTCCGGAAATCAATAAAATCCTCTGAATACTTTCATTTGCTCCCACAATGGAAATATCTCCATAATCCCTAATTTTTTTATATCTCCCCATAATCAATCCAATCCCCGCACTGTCCATAAAATCTATCTTTGAAAAATCAATGATAATTCGATAAACTCCTCTTTTATCAATAATTCCATCAATCACATGCCGCATCTCCTCTGCTAGATGATGGTCCAACTCCGCATTCAGACTAATAATCAGACACCCCTTCGAAACCATATATATGTAGTCCATTCGCTGTCGTTCCATTTCTTCACTGGTAAAAACTTCTCCTTCTCTTTCCATCTCATATCCTCCTCTTTTTCCTTATTTCGAGCTGTTTGTTTGCGTCTGAAAATGCATAATCACAGCCGTGCATCTTCCAGACCTTCGGTCTGTCAGTCGCGGGCTTCGCCCTATATCATAAAATATGCGAATGAACTTACGAGCAAGCTCGACATCCATTCACATATTCTATGATGCACGGCTCATGGCCAACGCGCAAAGAAACCAGCGAGTATCTTTCATCCTCGCTGGTTTCTCTATCGTATCTTCTATATCCTTTTATCAATGTGAATCTACATAACTCTTTGCTTCTGTCACGTAGCCACTTGTAGCAAAATCACTGACAATGTACTGATAATATGTCTTGGCATTATCCGGCTGATTCAATGCCACGTAACACTTCGCAGCATAATACACTGCATTCACATTCGTCTTATCACACTTATAAGCCTTCACAAAGAATTCTACTGCTGTATCGTAACTCTTCTTATTATAATCTGTTGTTCCCTTGCTATAGAACTCTGTGGATGCACTTGTCATCGTCGCTGTCGCAATGGTAGTATATAATGCCTTCGCCTCATCTGTTGGTAATGCACTGACATCGACGTCTATTAGCTTCTCTGCCGCATCTGTTTTGTTGTTGGCAATATAGGAATCGGCTGACTGTATTACTGCATTCAACAGTTTATTGCTTCCGCCTGTACCATTCAATTGTTCAAGCTGCTGCTCGACACTTTCTTTCTGTGCCGTCACCTCCTGAAGTTGCTTCGTCAATGAATTCAATTCTACGTTTCCAGAAGAGAGCTGTTCGCTATATTCTGCCAAACTTCTATTGTAATCCTCTGTCAGTCCCTTATATCGTGCCGGCATAATCAGGAACCAAATCAATGCTGCGCCAATCAATACTCCCACTAGAATATTGATAATCGTAATCGCACCATTACTTGGCTCTTTGTATGAAGACTTCGGAATAATCACATCATTCCCATTCAATGCTGCTGGCTCTGAAATCACTCTCTGCTTCTTTGGCAGGAAACTTGACTGTGGGTCTTTCACTGCGCTGAGCTTCTCGATTTCGTCCAGATAACGAAGTGTCAACGTGTTATTACGATCGATTTTCAAAACCGCATTCAGACACTTCTTAGCTCGTCCATATTCCTTATCCTTAATATATAACAATGCAAGCAACTGCTGAGCCTTAATCAGCTTTGGATTCTGCGTAATGACCTTCTTTAACTGAATCACTGCCATATCATAATTCTGTTCCTGTGCGCAGAGCAATGACTGGTTATACTTCTTGATTGTGTTGGAAATCATCTCGAATCGATTCTGATTGGACTGAATTCTTGTAATATATGATTCCGCTGGATTCTCTGCACTCTGGATATTCTTACTGATTACCCACTGACTGAGCGCCTCAACCACATCTCCCATCTCACAATATACAAGTCCCAACAGGTTTCTTGCCTCGATATTTCTCTTATTAATGGTTATACTCGTTTTCAGGCTCTCTACTGCCCCCGTCAAGTCTCTTACCCTTGCCTTGGCAAGTCCAAGATTGTAATACGCATTGGATGCCTTTGCTGCCTTCTTATATACTGCAACATTAGCTCCACATCTACTACAGACATTACTATCTGAAAGGACGCCACCACATTTATAACATCTCATATTCCACCTCTATCTACTTATCCTTCGCTGTATCATCAACAATCTTGTTAATCAGGTCTGTAAGATCTGGTACATCATTGTTATATATGGCATCTTCCGCCTCTTCAACCTCAAGACTTGGCTGAAATTTCTTAATTTCCTCATCAAAATTTATCATAGCTAGCTCTTCGCCTCCAACTTTATTCTTGTTCTCTCAGATATGACTTAATATCCCCTGCCAGATATAATGACCCTGCACAGAACATCAATCCTCTCTGGTGTGTTCTTCCATATGCAAAAGCTTCTGCCGGCGAATCAAAGACCTTCAGGAAAATATTCTGTCCTGTGTGAAACTGTTCAGCAATCTCTTCCTTTGAAAGCTGTCTGCTCCCACCTGTCTGCGTAATTAATACTGTCGAGAAACATCTGCATCCTTCTATCATTTGAATCATATGCTTAAAATCTTTATCACTGACTGCTGAAAAAAGCAATATTGCTTCCTGCTCCCTCTTCTGTGTACAGATTTCATTCACTGCCTGCACAAATGCGGCAATCCCCTGGGGATTATGCGCTCCGTCCACATAAACTCCTGGCATAATTTCTTCCATTCTGCCCGGCCAACGCATCTGCCTCAGGCCATCAGAAATATTCTGAAACGAAAATGCCTGTCCACAGACTTTCTCTATAACTGCAACTGCCGTTAATGCAATCACCGCATTCATCACCTGATACGGTGCAGCCGTAGCAATAGAAAAGCAATCATTCTTATAATACTCATTATGTACGGAAAATGCAATATCCTTTCCCGTGTTTTTCATAATTTCATAATCTTTCTCTCGAACCGCAACTGCTCTGCTTTTACAGCATTTGGCATGATTTTCAATAACCTCTGTACTTTCAGGATTGTCTGCACAATAGACTACAGGAATATCCGGTTTGATTATCCCTGCCTTCTCCCCTGCAATCTTGGTAATTGTATCACCTAAAATTGCTGTATGTTCCAAACTAATTGTTGTAATCACTGAAAGAATCGGACACTGCACTGCATTGGTTGCATCTAATCGACCTCCCAGCCCAGTCTCCATCACAACAAAATCAACTTGCTTCTCCTGAAAAACTAGAAATGCAATTCCCAGAAAATAATCGAAGTATGCTAATTCAAACTGCGGATCTTCTCTTTGAATCTGTTTTTCCACCTCATAGACTCTTGTAAATGCTGATAGGAAATCATCTATTCCTACCAACGTTTCTCCTATCTGAATACGCTCCCTCACATCCACCAGATGTGGAGAGGTAAACAGGCCAACCCGATATCCAGCACAAGTCAACACAGAGGACAGATATGCACACACAGAACCTTTTCCATTGGTTCCAGCGACATGAATCACCTTCAGATTCTTTTCAGGATGTCCAAGACCTTCTAGAAGCTTTCTAGCCCGATCCACACCAAAACCCGATGTATATTGATTAATTCCATTCAGATAATCCATTATCTTCTGCTCGTTCCAGTCGTTCATCTTCATCTCCACTCCTGCATCACTCTGCAACACCTGTGGCTGCAAAAGAGCATGTATTCCTTACACAACGCTTCGTATTTGACGCCCTTGATATGTAATCACAACATTTTTACCAGGTGCCATATAGCAGTGTACCTTGCTAACATCTTCTATCTCTTCATCTCTCAAATTCTCCGGATTTGATGAATCGTGTAACTCTTTCAACATACTCTCCAAGCACAGACGTTCCTCACTTGAACACGCCATTACTACCGATTGAAACACTTCTTCCTCAAACTGAAATTTATAGTAATATGCCTTCCACTCCAGTTGTAGTTTCTTTGCTCGCCTGTCCACTTCATCCTTTACCGCACTCTGAACATGTTCCAACTCTCTGCTCAATCCTTCATATTCAGAAGCAAGACCTGATACCTTATCCGCCTGCTCATGTAGGCGGCGACGCAGACGTTCATACTCTTTCTGTGCATGATCAAGATTTCTCTTCGTTTCATTCACATCCGCATAATAAACCTTATTTTCCTGCTCACTATGCT
>JAQUVV010000129.1 GCA_028693195.1 Lachnospira sp. | reverse complement strand
GACTACGAGAGTGTGCGGTCAGGCTGATAAGAATGTGCAGTTACAGGCAAGACCGCGCGGTCTGATAGGTGTCAGACGGGATTTTAATTTGCTGTTGCACCCGATTGTAATTCGCCGTCTGACAATTACATCGTATTGCGGATATTTTTTGGAAAGGTACACACCACATTGCAGTCTCCGATTCTCCTCTTTCGCTGTAAACCTCTTGACGAATAAATAATTTTTATTCCTTTGCTGCAACCCCTTTTGTTCGGTAACCACATATTCATGTTCTTTGTTGATTGGAAACTTCACGATGCCATCCTGTATATGCTGGGAATAAAACAGTGGAATTGCTCCTTCTTCACTTTCATCTCGCAAAATATCTCGATTACGAAAATCTACAGTTAATCCCGTTTTCATCTTTAATCCAATATCAGGCAACGTGTGCCCCAGCCTATTAAGCCTTTCCAACACCTCAATTTCATCTGTGTCTGTTACAAGATACACATATTTATCTTCGCCAGAAACAACAACATCATATGGTGCTCTGATCTCTGTTACATTTTCAAAATCATTATTTGTCTTTGAAGATGTAACTAATACCTCTGCTGGCTTCTCATGCATTTTTTTCACTTTGATAATGATGGTTTCCTGCAACACATCTTCCTTATCAAACACCTTGTTCCTGCTTACAAATAAGTGAATATGTTCTAGTTTACTCTCTGTCAAAAAATAGTCTCTGAACTTTTTGAAATATGCTCCCGAAGTCCACGAACGTGGAATGATATACACCATCTCCCCATTCTGCTTTAAATTAAACAATCCCATTGTTGCAAAAAGGAAATACAGATTTGGTGCTCCATAGCAGACTATCGGCATAGCTGTCGCTTCTGGTGCATCTTTTGGAATCTTCATATATGGTGGATTACCTACAACAATATCATATTTCTTGGGATTAGGATTGCCACCTATCATCTCGTTAAAATCCAAATACTGACTTGTAATATAGTTTTCTGTTATGATTTCATATTCAAATTTCAAACTTGAATTTTGCTTTACATATTCCAGATTATTCCTTAAAAGTTCAATAATGTTGCTATCTGTTTCGTAACAGGTCAACTCAACTTTTTCTACTTTTGTCTTATTTTGTAATACCTCAATCAATGCGCATGATAAAATGCCAGAACCCGCTCCTGCATCCAGAACAGACATTTCTCGCTTGTCATCAGCAATCACAAACATTTCTGCCATATACAGTGCTGTTTCTTTGCTTGTGAAAAATTGCCCATATTTTTTTCGTTCTTTCTTTGGCATTGAATCTATGTATTGACTTGTCAACGCAACAATCTGTTCTATCATTAATTTCACCTCATACATAATTAAAGATTAATGTTTGAATCATGTACTCTAAACATATCACCTTGCTTTAAGACGTCTTTGTCTTCGCATCCTATAAAATCTCTTTTGGGAATACTCTTTTAATTCATCTTTGTAACTTTGAACAAAATTAAATATCTCTGGAAAAATACCTGGTTCAATCTGTCTTAATGAACATAATACTCCATTTAATTTCTCAATATTTTTTATATCATATGATTTTTTGCATTGTTCATATAATTGAATTGCACTCTTTCTCTTTTCGTTTAATACAATTTTTTTCCCATCCTGCAAGCCAACACCTGTTACAACTTTAAAATCCTTTGCTTGATAGTAATGATCCTTTTTTGCTTTTGCCAGCAGATCATTTTTCTTTAATAAGCATGCTACTTCCTCTCTAACTTCCTTTTTTATTGGGTTATTCGAGGAAAAAGTCATATCATCAACATACAAAGAGAAAATGCATCCATTCTTTCTGGATATCCTATTTATCTCTTCAAACATATCTCTATATGTCCAGTAAATGATAAGTTGACTTGATGGGCTTCCCGTAGGTAAAGCACCTTTGTACGTTACCAACTCTGTCATACACCAAGCAACATCGTGTTCCATCTTGAATGTATTGAGAAACATTTTATATATTCTACTTCTCTGAGCCGAATCATAAAACTTTGAAATATCCATAGTCTTCACAAATTTACTACTCATATGTGCTTCAGCATTTGTAATATAGCTGTATCCCTTTTTCCCTGATATTACCCAGTCTGGTGTTTCTATTCGATTAAGCAGTCTGCACACTTGCTTCTGGATTTTTTTCAACTCATCAGGCGGAACAGTAAATATTCTTTTTCCATCTCCATTCGGTTTTGGTCTTGAGAACACGTTATATTGATAATTATGTTCTTTTTCAAAATAATCTTTATTCATTTTCAGATAATCAGCTAATTTTCTTTTATTTCTTAACCTGTACAGCGGGCTTTTTTCCAACGAATACTCTTTATTCATCTTCCAATTTACCAACCTTTTCAAGTATTTTCAACAGCTTCATCCCCGCCAAAGCAACTCTTTGCTTTTGACTTTTTTGAATTGTACTGTCCTGTTCTAATGATTCTGCAAACAACAATAAAGTTGATTTCTTCATATCAAATACATTTGCATATTTTTCTAGAATCTCCATAGTTGGTTGTTTCTTACTATTTTCTATTTCAGAAACATAGCTCTGCGATATCTCCAGTTTTTGAGCCAATTCAGCAGATTTATATCCATTAAATATTCGTAATAAGCGTAAAGCTTCTCCGATCATATAATTTCCTTCCCATCTCTGTATATAAAAAAATAGATTAGTTAGTATTAAAATAAGTTGTCTAAAATCAACTCAATAATAGTCTTGCATGCATAGATAACAAACTTACCAACCAATTTAATAATTGATTTTTTGTTTTCTTTACAGAACTCAACTATTTTTTTAATACCGGATTTGAAAAACTCTTTAACTTTTCTGCAAAACTCTTTCATGATTTTGCCTCCTCTCTCATCTTTGTTATCAAAGACGCCATCCAAGAAAGGAATACGAATCAAGGCTTTTTTCAAATCACTGACTAATCTATTATTAAAGCGTGTGCCATCCACACGCTTCGGAACGCATATGTACCATACTGCAGTACCCCACTTATGTCGATACATGGAGGCACAGAGCACATATAGACACGCTGCCCGGTTAAATTTTAAGGTTGCCCTTCCAAGCATTTCTGCTCACATTATTACTACTGGATGGTTATCCTTATTTGTTAAAGCTCCTTCAGTATAACACATTACAGTATAATGTCAAGATAAAATATCGCTATTAGTAATATTTTATCCTAATTAAAAACATTTTTTTCCAGAATTATTTCCTCCGCAACATTCTTCAAATCATTCATCAATCCTACCCACTTCAGCTGGTCGGTTGCCTTTAACTGCTCCATTATGGCTGCGCAACAGCTTACCGTCTCTTGAAACTGGCATCCTATCCTCTCCCTTCCATTCTCTTTATTAGGCAAGTGCCATTACATAGAATTTTTCTTGAAAATATTTAGTAGGAACTTTCCCGAAATCACCCTGAAACCCTGTGTTTTCAATTCATCCCCCTTTTCTTTTCAGCGCGTTTTTGAATTGTTTATATTTTTACCTGCTCAGTTCATTTATGAGCGGAGCAGGATTTTTGTTTCATTTCTGAACGGTACATGATAAAATTGTTTTTAGTTACACATTACATTTTCATTTATTTTGAAGTAAAAGGCGTTATCCATGACAATAGGTGAAAAATAAAGAAATATCGGCTTGAGAGGAATCTTTCTCAAAAAGAAGTAGCTATACGTGCTGGAATGAATGAACCCGCAATAAGAAACTATGAATTAGGAAATAGAACCCCTTCTGATAAACAGATTGAAAAGATTGCACTGGCTTTGGCAGTTAGTCCATTTGCTCTATCCAATCCCAATCTGGATTCTTATGTAGGAGTAATGCACGCATTATTTTATTTAGAAGAAGAATATGGGCTTATTCCTGCTGAAGTAGATGGACAATTTTATTTGAAATTTAAAGATAGATTTTCCATTGCTTCCAACAATCTGGAATCGTGGTCTAAAGAATATCAGAAAGTACAAGATGTTTCGCCAGATAAATTAGCAGAAACTATGGCATATTACAATGAGTGGAAGCAAAACTATCCGCGTTTGTCTGCCGAACAGACAACAAAAGTTCTGAGAACCCGAAGAAACGAAAACAAATAAGAGTATGTTACCGGAGGTAGAAAATGATTGCACTAATCGTTGCATATACAAAAAATCAAGTAATTGGCAATAAAGGCTGCATTCCTTGGGAAATTAAGGGTGAGCAGAAAAGGTTCAAAGAATTGACTACTGGAAATGTAGTAATTATGGGAAGACGTTCTTACGAAGAAATAGGTAGACCATTACCTAATAGAACCACCATTGTAGTATCAACCACAAAAAATTTTGATGATGATAATTGTCTAACAGCGACATCATTGAATGAAGCAATACAAATGGCTGGTGACAATGATATTTACATTTCTGGGGGTGCTCGCTTGTATGAAAAAGCTTTACCATTAGCTGAAAAAATGTATGTAACAGAAATTGATGCGGAAATAAAAGGTGATACTTACTTTCCGGATTTTTCAAAGGATGCATTTTCTAAAGAAATAATAAACACGTTTTATGGAGAACCATCTTATACTTATGTCACATACAACAGAACGTAATCATCTATTTTTAATGTCATAAGCAAATTGGTACTCGTGAAAATTACAATTCCTATTTTGTAATCATTATTTTATGTGGATGGAAATAACAGTGAAACAAAAATTAGACGAAAAACAAATGGTAACCGTTCTTGATGAACTATATGGAAAAGTATTAAAGGGTATTCCTAAAGTCAGCAAGCCTGTTGATGCGCTTGCAAATGATTATCTGGTTAAAAACAATTCCCCTGAAAAAGCTGCAAAAGAATTGACAAAATATCAAATTGCCAAATGCGGTACTTCTGGATTTATTACAGGATTAGATGGAATAATTACATTACCTGTCGCAATTCCAGCAAACGTAAGCAGTGTCCTGTATGTACATCTTCGTATGGTGGCAGCTATTGCATATATGGGTGATTTTGATATTCAATCTGATCAAGTACAAACACTGGCATATGCCTGTTTAACTGGTTCAGCCATTGCAGATGTTCTGAAACAAACTGGTATCAAAGTAGGTGAAAAAATTGCGATTTCAGCAATAAATAAAGTACCTGGAAAGGTTTTGACTTCAATCAATCAAAAAGTAGGGTTCAGGCTTATAACTAAATTTGGAACAAAAGGCGCAGTAAATCTTGTAAAATTAGTACCTGTTGCAGGTGGTATTATTGGTGGTGCAATAGACATTGGCTCTACCAACATAATAGCCAGAAATGCATATAATATTTTCATAAAAAAAGAAATGCCCTCAGATGGTCAAAATGAAAGCACGTCCAAAAATGCCCCAAGTAAAGAAATTGACCCTAGCAGTCCTGAAGAATAATTATACTTTCTACGCCGTCTGTAACACAAAGGAGAATTATCAAATGAAAAAAATATTTAGAATGCCTACCCCTGTCAAAATAGTCGGACGAATTTCCAGCATAACCAATGCCTTTGTAAATGGAATCATTCCGGTTATTGAGCCAACGGACGCTGATATCGAGAAAACTTTGACTGTTTTAGGAATGAACAAGTCAAACATAGTATGCGCATATTGTGGCGACACCTATACAGAATAGGATCATTTTCACCCCTTAGTTAAGGATAAACAACCTACTGGGTACATATCCGAAATACATAACTTAGTGCCGGCATGTGGAAAATGCAATCAAAGTAAAGGCAATAAACATTGGCGAACTTGGATGTTGAGTAACGCTACTCTCTCCCCTCACTCACGAGGTATCCCTGATATTGATGACAGAATCGCAAAATTAGAAAAATATGAACAGCAATTCACTCCGATTACCATTGATTTTGAGGAAATTGTCGGAAAAGCTCTTTGGAAACAGCATTGGGAGAATTGTCAAAAGTTACACGATTTAATGAAAGAAAGCCAAGAACATTCTGATAATATCAAGGAAATTATTTACAGTGCTATAAAAGAATAGAGCCAATAGGCATAAGGAGACCTCAGAAAACCGTATAAAATGAACATACGAGATTCCATATAGTTATGTAACATTTTCACAACAAATTTATACACATGGAGGATAAATAATGATTCAATTACCAACTTATAGCAAAAACAAAATGAAAGGAAACACTGCCGCAGATATACTCAAAAAGGTTCTTGGTCACTTTTCTATTGTAACTTCTATTGATGAATCTGTTGATCTAGGTATTGATATGCGTGCTCAGCTTGTTGATAATCAGAAACCCGAACCACTTTTTTTCAACATACAGTGCAAAGGTAAAGATAGCTTGTCTTCTGACTGTATTAAAACAGAGTATTTCTCTATTCCCATAAAAATAAAAACTATAAACTATTGGAATCAGCAGAATGATACTACCCTCCTCTTTGTTGTTGATAATGAAACTGAAAACTGTTATTGGTGTGATCCTCTTGCTCAAATCCTTAATAGAATTCCCCAAATTCAAAATCAGCAGAGTGTTTCTATACAAGTACCTTTATCAGAATGCATCAATTCGTCCTATGACAAATGTCCTCCTCAAATAGTTAAAGTCATTATGCTATTTATGGTTAATCAACTAGAAAATATAAATAAAAATATTGCAAACCTAAAAAATGGAACATTATCAGTATATCCCTTTGACATAGAAACTTCTGTTTATCTGTTAAAGAGAATAAATGAAGGCGCTAAGCGTATTACCGAAAGTTATCAAGTAATATGTGAAACAATAATTGCCAATATTAAAAATCAAATGAGGGAAGCATACGACTATGTCCTCCAACTCGAAGTTTTAGATCCAATGATAGTACACAAGTGGTGCCCAAATGGTGTGCGCACAGACCACGAATTTACCAATAATCACAAATCTCTAGCAGATTTACAATTAGAATGTGAAATGATTATTAATACCTTTTTAGCTAATAAAAGCGATACCAACATATTAGACGATTTAATTCAATGTGACAAAGATATTGAAGATTTACTAATCAATTTGGGGGCTTTTTTGTATGAAATGGCATGCGAAGATAATCCTTTCGGAGATAATTCTGAATTATACAAAAAAACATGGGGACATAAATGGAAATATCATAAGAGTCTTGATGACACTATCCTTTAATTTCTTATCCTTATGTGAATAGAGCCAACAGGCATAAAAAGGCCTCGGAAACCCGCATAAAACGGGCATCTGAGGTTTTTATCCGTTATTCAAGCTCGGCAACTCTCTATCTTGTGTTAAGCATATTTGTTTAAGTTTTATATGGAAACTGCCTTTATTTTATCTCAAATACACATTTTATTTTGACTTACTGATTTTCTGTTGCCAAAGTGTTGCCATAATATTTGTCGGAAGAACTTTATTCTATTTGATTATTATATTTTAACAATTTCACTAATTCCTTTCCTGCTATGTAACTGTTCAGTACCCTAATATCTAACAAGTACTATATTTGTGCAAAACAGAGAAAATAATTTTTCTGTTTTAGCACCAGTTTTAGGTTTTTAGAAAGGTTATCCACCACTTCCATCTGATTG
>JAQUVV010000128.1 GCA_028693195.1 Lachnospira sp. | reverse complement strand
AACAAAGGGAAGTTTACGAGTATTAGATGCCATGGAGAGGCTGAAAGAGGGTGCGTTACTTTATCCGGCATCCATGAAGGATAACAAACTGACAGTTACAGATGCAGAAGGTGTGGAACTAGGGCATTTATCGCTTGAAGAAGACGAGCTTTATTATATTGTTATACCAATTTTACAGAAGCATCAGGCACAGGTAAAGATCGAGGTGGCTGAGACATATGTTAATAAGAAACACAGGCCATATCAGGAAAAAGTCAATGTGAAGTTGTATCTTAGAATTGACGAATCGGCAGTAGATAAGCTGGATCGTTCGACAAATTTAAAGATTGCAGAGCTGTTAAATCAGTATGATGAGGAATTGAGTAGGAGAGATTAATATGCAGTTATTTACATGGAAAGAATTCAATTATTAGGTATCATTTGCAGCTGAATGAAATGTGATGTACTTATTTGATGTGAATCCGGAGAAGAGAATTGACAGACAGTATATGTGGAAGGATGAAAATGTATGATGAAGAAGAGAATACAATACTTTATTGCATTTGTATGTTTACTTGTTATTGAGGTGCTGATAGCTTTATATATACATGATTCAATTATTCGACCTTTTATTGGAGATGTATTAGTCGTGATAGTAATTTATACATTTGTAAGAATCTGGATTCCAGAAGGAGTGAAATTACTTCCTCTATATGTTTTCATATTCGCAGCAGCGGTGGAAGGATTGCAGTATTTGAACATTGTGAAGCTCCTAGGATTGGAAAATAATACTTTTATGCGTATTCTTATAGGGTCAACATTTGATTGGAAAGATATCATCTGTTATATGGTGGGATGTATATTAATAATGGTTGGAAGATTATGTTTAAAAATCTTTACATCTAAATAAATAGACTATCGAGTACTAGGAGGATTTATGAATACAAAGATAAATGTAACAATGAATACAACAATGCGAATTATATTAGCATTTATTATGATATGCGGAATGATTGGAGTCTCAGAATTTTTAAATGAGCCTGAGATTATTTTTCCGGAGATTGCAGCGATTGTTGTAGGAAGTCTGATTGCACCACATTTTTCATGGAATACTAGTGAAATCAAGATATTTGCATCAATTGCAATATGTGCAGTATTAGGTGTTTTGATTGTTTACTTTCTTCCGGGATATTTATGGTTTCAGATTACGATTGCCTATTTTCTCGGACAGTGCGTGTATATCTTAATGAGAACAACATTTGTTCCGATGATTTCTGCAATTGTTCTGCCAGTTTTATTACAGACGAAGAATCTGATTTATATTGCGTCTGCATTGATTTTGACAGCACTCATCTTATTGATTCGTGTGTTAATTGAAAAATGTGGAATGGTGGAGAAACAGACCTATGAGAAAACACAGATGTGGACAGTGGAAGACCTTGGACTTATGCTGGTTCGAGTGGCTTGTGTCGGGATATTCTCCTTGGCAGCAGTATCTATGCACTGGAAGTTTATGGTTGCACCACCTTTGCTGGTGGCATTCACGGGGTTTTGTAATCCGATGAATCCTATGAGAAAAAAACCAGTGAACACAGTGCTCCAGATTACTATATGTGCGCTTGTTGGAGCAGTGTGCAGATGGGGATTGACTATTCAGCTGGGATTGCCATTGGCTCTGGCAGCAGCAGTAAGTCTGGCAATTGTATTGGTTATGATGATGGCTAGTCATACATATATTCCACCAGCAGGAGCGATGATGGCACTTGCAATGCTGATTCCAGAAGCTATGGTGATATCCTATCCATTACAGGTGTTAATTGGAGTGACAGTGATGATGGCAGTATCCATAGTGTTGTTTGCAAAGAGTGAGTAAGTAACTGTTTTAATAAATTCATAACAAACAGGAGTGAAGCATTAGCATATGGAATCCTGCTCAGATAGATAGAGAAAATATAGAAGAAGGAAATGATATGTATGTTAACAGATAGCGTATCTATGATACCATTTGCATTGTTGTCAGGATTTTTATATTGCAGAGATGAGGAAGTAATAGAAGTACGAATCACGGAACTTGCAGAAAACGGATTTTGTTTTCGAACGGCACAGGAAGTGGATTCTATTGAGAAAATCGAATTGCATTTTTACGAGGAACAGGACAAGAAGTTTCGAGTGATTGCCATTGATCATCCACGGTCACTGGAGGTGAGCTCCGATGAATTCAGCTATACATATGAGGTTCAGGTACATGGGCTTGATGAAGTGAAACGAGAGCAACCATGTATCAGTGATGCTAAGAGCAAAATATCTGCAAGTACGACAATGTATAGAGTGGCAGTTCAGGGGTTGATTCAGCAGTATTATCATTATATTCAATTAAAAATGTCTGGAGATGACGCAACATTATCAGAAGTCTATACAGGTTATCCAGCACATTTAGATGAAGAGATAACAAAGAATTTCGTGAAGCAGAGGCAGGCTTGGCTGCGAGAGACATTTGATATGCAGATAAAAGAAAAAGATACGGATAGCACAAAAATAGCAGGGATAGATTCATATAAGAATTTAGAACATTCATTGTTAAAGGACTGTGAACTTGCAATTCAGTTGGATCATTCTACATATTATGAGAAGTATCTGAATCATCCAATTGCTGATTTTATGAAAATGTATTGGGAAGAGAATGCATTTTCAAATCATTGGCTCAGTAAGCAGACGGTGACAAGACTTTATATTGGTAATGAATTCTGTCATAACCTATTTCCGGATTGGAATCAATTGATCTGCATGATGGAGAAAGCTAGAAGTGAAGGATTGGACGTGACGATTTCCTTTACATATCTAAGAGAAGAGCTGCTTTCACAGACGGAGCAAGGAATCAATCAGTTGTATGACTGGTGTAAGAAGATGAACTTTCCCATAGAGCTGGTAATCAATGATTGGGGAATGCTGCCCTTAATTCAGAAGAAGACAGACTTGTTTACACCCGTACTTGGTGTTTTATTAAATAAAAGAAGAAAAGATCCTAGAATCAAGTACAAGGCAAAATGTGACAAGGAGTTGGAACAGTTCATGTGCAATTCCTTGAATAATGACTTCTATCAGGAGCATTTGCAGGAAAAGTATGGAATGAATCGGTATGAATATGAATCCTGTGGCTATCCAATAGAAATCCCAAAGGGCAGACATAGTCTGCATATTCCCTTCTATCAGACCAACACATCCCAGTATTGTCCGCTTTATGCAAGATGCAAGGAAGGACGAAGAGGAAAGCAGAGTTTTGTCAATGGATGTCCAGAGTATTGCAGTGAGTACGTGTTTTCATATCCGGATCATCTGCATATGGTGGGACGATTTAATTCTCTTTTTGGGTATGATACGGAAATCCTAGGAGTCAACTCACTACTTCCATATTATGTAGAGCATGGGATTGATCGGATTGTAATGAATTTTATGTAATTGTTTAAAGCTATAAAGAAGTATTACGAATCGAAAGATTTATATAAAGCATTGCATGGATGGAAAATAATAAAGATAATTGGTGAATAGATATGATGAAGATTGTAGCAGGACTTGGCTCAATAGATGAATATATTCCATATGTGCAGGCAGGAGCAGATGAGTTCTTTTGTGGCTATGTGCCAGCCAGCTGGACAGAAAAATATGGAACACTGCAGGCACTGAATCGACGTGAGGTCATGAATGTCAATGTGCAGCTTGGATCCATGGAGGATTTGAAGATTCTTAAAAATATGATGGATTGCTATGGGATTCCTGTAAAGCTTACCTTTAACTCATTGTTTTATTCCAATGAACAGTATAAGGAAGTTGCAGAAATCATAGAGCGATGCATGAATGTGGGATTTTCTACATTTATTATTGCAGATCCAGCATTGATTGTTTACGTAAGACAACAGGGCATAAGAAATTGTCGTATTCACTTAAGTGGAGAGATGTCAGAGATAAACTCACTGTTTTTAAAGAATATCGCACAGTTTGATATTGAACGGGTGATTTTTCATAGGAAAAATACCATATCTGAGATGAAGTCATGTATTGTGCAGTGTAAGAATCAGATTCCAGAATATGAAGCTTTTATGCTAAATGAATTATGTCATTTTACTGGGGCATATTGCAATTCGCTGCATTGCGATGAACTATGTCATCTGTGTCATGTGCCCTATGAATTGGGGACATATGATGAGACCGAACAGAAGACAGAAGGAAAATTAGTGGTGGCAGAAGAAACATTTTTGGAGGATGCTGAGATTTATGTGACAGGAGCGACTGGATGTGGATTGTGTTCACTTTATCAGCTGGAGCAGGCAGGGGTAACACACCTGAAAATAGTTGGCCGCGGTAATTATGTAGATTGTGAAAGACAGGATATTGCACAGTTAAAAAAGGCTCTCAACATTTTAGAAGAAATAAAAGAAAATAGAGAAAATCAAAGTTGCATTTCTCAGATGCCATGTTCAGACCGGGGATATGAGAGAGATGAATGTAATTCTATGCGATTCAAAGAACGCATACAAGAAGAACTTTTTCATGGAAAATGTTCAAAGAATTGTTACTATTAAAAATTCCGTACCATGATATTTATAATCTTGGTACGGAATTTGCTTTACGATATTCTGTTGGTGACATATGATGTACTTTTCGGAATACTCGGATAAAGTGTTCTGTATTATCATATCCTACTTGAAATCCGATATTCTGAACTGTCATGTTAGAGTCTAAAAGTAGAGATTCCGCTCGTTCAATCCTTATTTTTTGTAAAATCTGTTTAAAGGTCATGCCGGTGTATTCTTTGATGATTTTCGAAGTGTACTCTGGCGTATAATGGAATTTCTCGGCAATCATTCCTAAATTTATATCTGTATAATTCTCTTGAATAAATCGAATTAAACCAAATCTTTGAACGTCCTCTTTTCGAGTGAAAGCGGGTAAATCTACGCTTTTAGAGTAGAATCTTAGAAGTAGCCCAAATATGTTCATAATGGTATTTGTCATACAGCTAATCCAGTAGTCTTCTCTATTCATATTTTCTAATAATAAAAAAGTAACAGCGGTTTTTATGTGAAAATCATTACCTGAATGGAAAATGATGTAATCATTGACATTTTGAGCGTAAATACTGTTTATAAAAAACATGGATATAATATTGTTATCGTGTAAAAAATTAAAGAAAATGTTCTCTAATGTATTCTTCTTTACGGGGATTTGAATAACAATGCTCTCGTCGAAAACAGAAACAGAGTGATGTACTTCTGGAGGCATAAGAATAAAGTCTCCAGTGGTTAGTTCGATTTGCCGATCATTAATCAGCTGGGTGCAGTGTCCATCATATACATATGTTAATTCAAAAAAAGTATGACTATGAACAATTGCTGGAGTATAGCAATTGTGTTTTAGAGCAGAAATGGGCTGACCAGCATCAAAAATCCAATAATCCTCGTAAATCGGTGGTACGGTCTCTGTTAATTCCGGAATAATAAGATGACTCCAATGGTTGGATTTACAGCGGCGATGGAACGAAAAAAATCAATTCCGTATGCTATTGAATGTGGATGCGATATGATTCTTTTTAATAAGAATTTAGATGAAGATTATGAATATATGATGATGGGATATCAGGATGGAATTTTATCAGATAGACGATTACAAGAAGCTGTAATGAGGATACTTGCAGCAAAGGCTTCATTAAAACTTCATTTAAAAAAGAAAGATAATACATTAGTTCCAAAACAGGATGCATTAAAAATATTAAACTGCGAGGAACATGTTAGTTGGGCTTATGATTTAGCAAGTGAGGCAATTACACTTGTGAAGGACACACAGAAGTTGCTGCCAATCACAGTTGAGAGTCATAAAAGAATTTTACTTGAAATTCTAGGAGATTGTAAATCAAAGGAACGAGTAGCAAATACCATGATTTGTGGACTTGTAAATCGTGGATTTGATGTGACATTATACGCTAAAGAAGATTTTTCAAAAGGTGTAGATGATGTAGAAACATTTCGTCAGAAATATGACTTGGTTTTATATATAGCAAATATTGAAAATGAAAGTAATAAGACAACCAACAGAATCAACTGGTATACATTCTTTGGGCAGGGAAATAATGTACCTTGGTTTGTGAAAGAAGTGCCAACGATGTTTGTCAGTCTTGCAAATCCATATCATTTGTTGGATGTTCCAATGATACAGACATATATTAATTGCTATTCTAATAATCAGTATGTAATAGAAACATTGATAAAGAAGATATGTGGAGATAGTCTAATGACTGGAATTAGTCCAGTTGATCCATTCTGTGGGAGAGAAGAACTAGAATATTGAGAGCGAGGTCAACAATGAGAATACATAGTTTACAGACAAACCACTGTAATCATCCAATAGGGTACAACATGGAATATCTTCATTGTTCATGGAAGATTTTAGAGTCTATGGGAACCACGGATAATTATACTAGAATTATAATAAAGAAAGATTCCATGGATGGAAAGATAATCTTTGACAGTGGGAAAATACGATGTCTTGGTAAGTCATATTATGAGCCTAAGATCAAGCTAATGCCGGAAACTACATATTTCTGGAAAGTGATTGTTATGGATAACATGGAAGAAACAGCTGAAAGTCAGTGGACATGGTTTGTGACAGGACTTCAAGAAAAGTGGTCGGCTGATTGGGTCGGGATTCAGAATGAGACAGAAGCAATGCCCCGAATATATCATTTCATTGATATTAGAAAAAGAATAAAAAAAGCAACTTTATATTGTGCAGGATATGGACTATACGAAGGATATTTAAATAAAAAAAAAATAGGTGATGAATTTTTAATGCCTGGATACTATTCTTATGATTTATATGGGCAGTATCAGACCTATGATATTACAGAAATGCTGGGAATGGGTACAAATGAAATTGCATTTATTCTAGGAAATGGATGGTATCGTGGACGTTTTGTATTTGATGGTGGGTATAGCAATATTTATGGAACAGAATTGATGGTGACAGCATATATTCGCATAGAATATCAGGACGGCAGTATAGAGGAAATAAAGACAAATCAAGATTGGAAGGCTTGCGAATCATATATTTTTGAAAATGGAATATATGATGGGGAAGCCATTAATACAGAACATGATCCAAAAGAGTTGAAACTGAAAACCATTGATTCTGATATAGATTTGAAACCAAGAAATAATGTGCCATTGCGAATTGAGGAAGAAATTCAAGTGAAAGAAATTATCATGACACCGACAGGGGAGATGGTATTGGATTTTGGTGAAGCAATTACGGGATGGGTAGAGGTGAAAGCAGAGAATAATACCAAATATGATTTTTCTTTATTATATGGAGAGGTTCTTCAAAATGGAAATTTTTATAACGAAAATTACCGGACTGCTAAGTCACGGTTTCAATATACAGGGAAGGCAAAAGAGGAATGGATCAGACCACATTTTACATACGATGGATTTCGATATGGGAAAATTGTAGGGTTGAGACATATCGAGGCGAGGATGTTTATGGCTTGTCGTTTGATGTCTTCGATTGAAAAAAACGGACATATTGTAACTTCAAATCATCAGGTGAACCAATTAATTGAGAATGCATTAAGGTCACAGAAATGTAATTATATTGATATTCCTTTGGAT
>JAQUVV010000127.1 GCA_028693195.1 Lachnospira sp. | reverse complement strand
GTCCTTTGCTGCTAGTTCAGAAAGTTCAATTTTCGTCTGCAAAAGTGCCAGATTGTAGCTGACATAATTTCCTTCAAATTCCTGTAATTCTTTATTCTCCAGATGAAGAATCTTATTAAAACAACTGCTTAACAGGAAACGATTATGTGTGATTACCAGCATTGTCCCCCTAAAGGTGTTAATCAGATTCTTTAATCCATCCAAATTATCAAAATCCAAAAATACATCTGGCTCATCCATAATCAGAAGATTGGGCTGTACAATCATTTCCTTTAGAATCTGAACCAGCTTAAATTCACCGCCACTGAGCTTGTTAATACTCAGATTCTCACACTGCTGCAGATTTGCTGTTTTCAGCTGTTTTCTAATATTACTTTCGTAATCATTTCCGCCAATTGCATCGAAATGATCTAATATCTGCTGATACTGTTCAAAAACAGCTTCCATGTCCTCTGCACTTTCCATCTTTGTACAGATTTCATTCATTTCATTCTGAACCTTCACAAAATCCATGCTCAGATAATCAAATACAGTCATCGTATTCTCTTCATCCATCTCATAGAACTGGCTCACATAGCCCATTCTAGTACCTTCACTGATTTGAAGCTTTCCGTCATATAGATAATCCTCCGGGTTTATCAATATGGATATCAACGTACTCTTCCCCGTCCCGTTACTTCCAATCAACACTGCGTGCTGATTGTCCTCTATCGTAAATGTAATATCTTTATATAACTCTTTCTGAGGATACTCATATCCTAGATGTTCTACTTTGATCATAAAATCTCCATTCCTAATGACTTGTGTGCCTTGTAAATCATAATGTTACAAACATCAAGACATCCTTCTCATTAACTATGAATTCCACAAACATTTATCAACAGTATCCATGCAAGACCATAATAAGTTACGACGGCAACCAGATCATTCACTGTTGTGATCAGTGGTCCTGATGCAACAGCTGGATCAATCTTAATCTTATGGAAAAACATTGGTGTCAGCACTCCTACCAGACTGGAGATTACCATTGCTACCAGAAGCGATACCCCTACACAGCCTGATACAGAAAATGCGTAAAGTAGAGTCTTCTTCTTCGCAATCATGACATAAAGACCAATAAATAGAATTGCCATCGCACCGAGAAGCAGTCCATTGGTTGCGCCAATCTGAAGCTCCTTTAATACAAACTTGATTTTCTCCTTCATGGTCACATTCTCATCCACAAGAACACGAATGGTAACGGCCAACGACTGAGTTCCAACATTTCCTGCCATATCCAGAATCAAAGACTGGAAACATACTACCAATGCAATCTGCGAAACAACCGTCTCAAAAAGTCCCACAACGGATGAAACTCCCATTCCTAAAAAGAGTAACAGTACCAGCCAAGGCATTCTCTTTCTCATGCCTTCTTTCACTGTCTCCTTCAAATCTGAAGCCTCGGTCATACCGGCTAACTTCGCGTAGTCTTCTCCCATCTCATCATCGACCATCTCGATAATATCTGTCGA
This sequence comes from Lachnospira sp., assembly GCA_028693195.1. Lineage (GTDB taxonomy): Bacteria > Bacillota > Clostridia > Lachnospirales > Lachnospiraceae > Lachnospira. The sequence continues at coordinate 6,158 of JAQUVV010000127.1, read as the reverse complement.
AGTGATTACACCCACCAGTTCATTCTTATCATTCAGCACAGGAATCGAATCTTCCGCATAATCCCTGATTTCATCAACACATTTTTCTATTTCTTCTGTTGCATAAACAAATGGATATGAGGTTGCGATAATCTCTTCCAAATCATCATGTTCTCTTGCAGTAATCAAATCCTGCAACGCAATAGCACCAACAAAATGATTCTGTTCATCCACAACATAGATTGTATTCAGGTTATCGTTCTTTCTTGCCTGTTCAATCATGCTCTTCGTAGCCTGCTTAACTGATAACCCCTCTTTAATCTTGATAAAGTTGGTGGTCATCTGACTACCAATCACATCATCATCATAGGAACGAATCAGACGAATATCTTTTCTAGATTCAAACTGAAGATTGGCAGCAATCTTCTGTCTTGTTTCCTCATCAACATCTTCAATTACATCTACCGCATCATCGGCATCCATGTTACTGATAATTCTGGAAAATCTTGCAAGTCCGATTTCTTCAATAATATGTTCCGGTATCTCTCTTGCATATGGAACAATTTCTGACAACTGCTCATCATCTAATGCATCAAAAACTTTTCTTCGTTCTTCAAATGTAAAAAGTTCAAATGCCTCAGCAATATCCTTTGCATGGAAATCATCCATCCCATCTCTTAATTCCTGTGGTGATTTCGCATTTCTGACCAGTTCTTCAATCTGCTCAGCATAATTGGTGTTCAATAATTTCTCATTCATAAGCCCTCCTTGCTTTTCTGCAAGAAAAGTGCGAGTCCTCTACGAGCAGAGGGCTTGACTTCCTTGCTTTTCTGGGCACACTCTCTAATTATTCTGAACCCGATAATTATCTTTTATTCCTATTCAAAATGATAATCATTCGGTTCAAAACAAAAAGTTTGCATGTAAACTCTTTATTTTTGATTTATAGGGAATTCAATTTCTTATAAATCAAAAAAAGAGCCCCTCCTACACGAGTGACTCGAATCAAGAACATATGATGGCAACAAGACCAATGCACTAATACGTTAATAGCTGGCTAACTACATCAAATAGATTTCTGAAAACAGTATTCATAAACACAGGTACAGCGAACCATACCAAACCTTTTGAATGCTGTATTCAGGAATCCAGACATGTACTTAGCCCATATTTTACACAACAAGGCATTAAACCAGCAGCAGGGATACACATGTCCGAGAACTGGTCTGTCATATATTCTAATATCTTCCAATCACTCCAACTTCGGTACGCGTCACTACTACTACTGTCCATGCCTGTCACCTCACTTTCTAAACAATTATCAATGTGCAGCCTGCCTATAACTTCAAATGAAAGTTCTTCTAAATATCCTGCACTGTTGTTATATCTCATCTCAACTTTGTAACTATAACCCGTGAGAAACGGATTGTCAACAGAATTTAGCTTTACATTCGTACTGCTTATTCTACTCCTAATAACTACTTATCATCATGCTGATCAAGCTTCTCCATCTTAACCTGATATTCCATCATACGCAGCACGTAAGGTGGCAAAGTTCGATTACCCAATTCCCAATCTGTCATTGTCCTGTATGGAATTCCAAAGTACTTACAAAATTCCTTTCTGTTCATTCCTGTGCTTTCTCTTAAACCTCTTACCTGATCTTTTACTTCCATAATGATTCTCCTCGCTAATCTACTCTTAAACACATCTTGTTTCAACCCACGAAACATTTTACTTTATAATTATAGCACGTCTTGTTAAAAGACGCAATGCGCTTGTTGATTTATGTATCACATTTTTAAATATCACACGGGCAGACTATCCCTCACACAAAGTGCCCCCCAGCCCGCTTGTGTCAAGTTAATGTTACAAAAAAAATGAACTTTTTTTTGCTCCAAAATCTCGACAAACCGCATAACTTCGTTGGGCTTGTGTTACGATACTGCTATTTTTCATCAAAATTGGTGTTACGATACTGCTACAAACTTTTGACCAAAATCTGTCATTCCCAATTACATTAACTTACGGGACTTTCAACAAACTGCCATTCTATCTCAACAGTTTTGTCATGATAGACATATATTGCTTTAATGAATGTATCTACTACTTCCTGGGTTAGTTTCTCAATGTGTGAATAACGAATAACCTGCTTCAAATCATCTGCACCTTTGTAATACTCCTCTTCAATCTGATTTAGTTTATCATTCAGATTATCAATTTTCTCCGCAAGTGCTTTTGTCTTTCTTTCGCTGTCCTCTGATGCCTGTTTATATTTCTCGACAGTCATATATCCAGCAGCATATTTCTCATATGCTTTGTCTTTGCCTCGTTCCAATTTCATCTTTTCATCTTTACTGTTACGCAATTGTTCCTTTAGCTTTGCCATAATTACTTTCTGTGCTTCTAACAGACTGTTTCTTTCTTGTTTATAATCTCCTAAACGCAAGATCTGATTATTAAGCTCTTGTAATACAATTTCTTGTAATACCGTTTGGTTAATAGATGTACAGCATTCATCAATCTGTAACTTAGCGTGCATTCTGCATTCAAACCTTTCACGCATATTTCTTTCTGTCAAAGGCTTAAATACCATTGCATATCGACATCCACCACAAATGAGTTTCCCAACTAACGGATTTCTTTCTCTCGTATTCTTTTTCCTCTTTCCTAGTTTCAAGATGGTTGTACTATTAAATTTATCTTCAGTTACAAGAGGTTGATGATGATTCTTTATTATTTGCCACTCTTCTGGTGGGAATCTTTTAATATTCTTTCCTCCCACATCACTGGTAGACTTACCATAAGCAAATTCGCCAAGATAAAAACGGTTAGTGAGAATTTTTCGAACCATTGCCTCATTCCAAGTGGTAATTCGATCAGTACGAAGCTTACTTGGTCTACGTCTTTGCGTTGTTGTTGGAACATTCTCTTCATAAAGAAGTTTTGCAATTGCTACAGTAGAATTGCCTTCACAAGATAAACGAAAAATATACCTTACTGTAGCAGCCTCTTCTTCATTTACAATCACTACGTTCTTTCTGTCAGGATCTTTTGCATATCCTAATGGAGTTTGCCCATAGACATATTCACCATTGGATAATTTATTCTTCAATGGTGATTTCACTTTTTCTGACACATCCTTACTATATAAATCATATAGTAGTGTTTTAAATGCTGTGTCAATTTCCACTGTATTTCCCTTATGGTTTGCACTATCATAATGATCATTAACAGCAATAAATCTCACTCCCATAAAAGGGAATATCTGATTCATATAAGTTCCCAGCTCAATATAATCTCTTGCGAACCTAGATAAATCTTTTACAATAATGCAGCTAATTCTACCTGCTTTAACCTCCTCTAAAAGTTTTTGGATATCTGGTCTTTCCATATTAGTTCCCGAATACCCATCATCGCAGTATTCTTTCATTTGATAATCTCCAAATTCAGAATGACTGCGTATGTATTCTCTGATTAATAACCTCTGACTTGTAATACTATTGCTTTCGTCCCTATCTCCTTCATCTTCTATGGAGAGACGCAGATACATAGCCAATACGTCCATAACTACTTCACTCCCTTCAGTAATTCATCTGAATAGCGATAGACTATTTCAATCCGCTTACCCGGATACACATTAATTCGTTCTATCAATGCCTCTATCAAATCTTTTGTTAATTCTTTTCCCGATTTCATTCTTAGCAGTGCTCTAATTGCAGCTGTAAATTTTTCTGAAACCTTAGACAGACTCATTTGACAGGTTTTTATTTCCTCAATCTGATTAGATATACTTTGTTTTTTATCCACATTCTTCATCTTTAATTCCACATAGTTCGACTGCTTCAAATCGCCAAGCCTGTACTCCATATATGCATCGCTTTCTTCTTCATGAATTCGATCCAACTCCATCTGTAATTCCCTAAGCTTTTTTTCATATCTTTGTCCTGCTTCTTCTACAAGCTTTCTTCCATATTCTGTATATTTCTTTGGTTTATCAAGATACACTGCAAATTCCAGTCTTAATGCAGGTACTAAAATATCCGTTAATGCTCGCTTAGTGATACGATTAGATTCTTTACATTTATCTACTTTGGAATTAATAGAGTCAAGACAGCTATATGATTCCACTCTTTCAATGCGCCCATCTGCATAGGGTGTTACCGCACTATGCCTAGTCATTTTTCTGCCACATACTCCACAGAACAATACGCTATCAAAAATATTTTCCTCAAGAGGTAATAAATCTGCCTTATGATTTCTATTTTTATTTGATTTGAAAATATCTTTCATAATCTGCTGCACTGTATCAAACTCTTCAATTGAAATAAGAGGTTCATGAGTATTTTCTTTTATAACCCATTCATCCTTATTTTTATGTTGTCTGTTAGCTTCACATTTTCCTGTAATTGTTGTTTTTCCTTGTTCCAAATTCCCCATATATATAGGACTTTTCATCATTCTCTGAACTGTTGTTTTATCCCATCCACGATATTCTTCTCTATCAGGACATATCACCTGTTTTGTTTTTTTGTAAATCATTGGAGGGTTTATTCTTCTTTGATTCAATTCATCTGTTACTGTTGCATAATTCTTTTCTTTAATCATCATTGCAAATATGAGCTTTACGATAGCTGCTGTGTCTTCATTAGGTACAAGTTTTCTTATCTTATTTTTCCATATACATTCATAACCATAAGGTGCTGGTCCTCCAACATAAGAGCCTTCTTCTCGCCTTTGCTTTAAATGTATCTTAGCCTTCACTGAGAAATCCTTGGCATACATATCATTTACCAAATTCTTAATCTCTGTAGCCATATTTCCTGTCTGATTCCCATTATTTCCAGTATCAAGACCATCTGCAACAGCAATAAATCGAACTCCCAGAAACGGAAATATTTTTTCAATATAATTACCTGCTTCCAAGTAATTACGACCAAATCTGGATAGATCCTTTACAATAACACAATTAACATCACGAAGTCTTATATCCTGCATCAGTCTTGAAAACTCATCTCTATTAAAGTTAGTTCCTGTTTTTCCCAAATCTTGGTACACATCAAATACTTCCATCTGCTCCACATGAGCTTCGTTGAAATCCTCAATAAAAGCCCTTGCTATATCAACTTGGACATCGATTGATTCATTCTTTTTCTTATCTGCATCAGAAGAAAGTCGTGCATAGATACCTACTTTAATTATTTTCTTAGGCATCGTAATCACATTAGTAACTTCCGAAGCTGCTCTTCGCTTAGATACTCTACCCATCTATTATGCACTCCTTTCTGCATCAGTATTTAATTTCTCTTTTTTCTCATATTCAATTACTTTACTGGCATTCAGCATAACCTCATATTCATCGATGAAATTAAACTCAATTTCAACTCTTTTATCTTCATATACATAAATGGCTTTTATAAAACAGGCAAGTGTCTTTCGATCAATATCTTCGGGTTGCAGTTTTAATATCCTTTTAAATTCATCAAGCCTGCTTCCTGCCGAAATTCCTTGCTTAAACATCTTCTTTATTAACTCTTCCTGTTTTGAAAGTGAAGCTTCTAATTCTTCAGTCTTAGTCGTATAGCTACCATGCAGCCTTTCAAAATCTGGCTTTGTAATAATACCAAGTCTTAAATCTTCATATAAACCTGAACATAATTTGTAGTATTTATCCTGCTCTTCCCGAAGTCTGCTTATCTCTTTATCATATTTTGTTATGACTTCGAAATTCGTTTCCAAGGACTTCACTTCACGAAATAACATACTCTGATTTAAATAAGCATTTGCATAATGAACAAGTGATTTCGTTACAATGCTTGATAGCTTTCCTTCCTCAATACTATGCCTTGTGCATCCATCACCTCGGTTCTTCGTTGAACAAATATAAAAGATTTTCTCTGTGTCTTTATAGCGATTAATTCTACGAACCATCTGTTCTTTACAATCTCCACAGAAAAGTAAACCAGCAAAGGGATTTGCATCATCCAGATTCGGACTTATTCTTCCATCTGTCTGCATTAAATTTTGAACAGTATCAAAAAGGTCCTGACCGATAATTGGATCATGTGTCTGTTCTACTCTTGCCCATTCTTGCTCTGGCTTTGCTACAATCTTCTTTACTTTATAATTTATTTTTTCAAGCTTGCCCTGAATCAAATGTACCAAATAAACTTCATTTT
>JAQUVV010000126.1 GCA_028693195.1 Lachnospira sp. | reverse complement strand
TGTAGTTAGAGATACATTTATTCTGAATCACTCCGATGCGGTGTGTACCGCCTTCCGGCATACGTCCCTTATCTCCAATAATGACATAGAACGGTGTCGCTACATCTTCGATGATTATACGCTCAAACATAAGATTTTCAATCGTTCCACCGTCCACGCTTTCCACACAGATGGCACAGATTCTGTTGTCTTTGATAATACAATCATGGGAATAACAGTTGCTAAATCCTCCATAGCTACAAGTGCCGAACTTCATTCCATTGGCCTGTGTGCTCACAATAAATGTATCTCTAACTACAACCTCATCGCATCCCGTCATACTCCCACTCTTATAGCAAATTGTATCATCATCGGACATGATACTACAATTCTCAATCAATACATGATGACTATCACACAGATCGATTCCATCGCGATTCGGATACCAGCAGGAATTCATATTAATATCACCAATATATACACCGTCGCATTCTACCAGCGGCATGGTCCACATTCCGGAATTAGCAATGTATAAATCCTGAATACAACAGTTCTTACAACCTACGAAAAGAATTGCACATGGTCGTTCTGTTTCTGACTGGTAAGCACCATAAAAATCGCCACTTCCATCAATGATTCCACCACCCATGATGCTGACATTCTCTAGCTGTTCTCCATAAATCAAAGCCTTCTGTGGGCCTTCTACATGAATATTCAAGTTTGAATAAATCGGACATATTCTACGAGGATATCTTGCTATATCAAGTGTTCCTTTTAGTGTTGCATCTTCCTCTATATATAAGGTCACGTCTGACTTCATCTCTAATGTTCCTGTCAAATATGTTCCTTTGGAAAGATATACAATTCCACCACCTGCTTCGCTGCATTGATTTATCAGACTCTGTAACTGTTCTGTTACAAGTGTCTGTCCATTCGCTGGAATTCCTAGCTGATATGCGTCATATACTACTTTCGATTTCTGATCTGCTAGGCCATGCTCGTCGACATCTTTACGTATATTGATGCTTTCTAACAGGTATTCCAAAGATTGAGCTACATTTTCATATAGTCTCATCTGACGAATCTGCATCATGCCACCATTGCTGCCATAAGTCAGTTTATGAACCGACGTTGCTTTATCATCCTTCAATATGCCATTAGAAATCTGCTCACAGCCATCAATATAAAGCTGATACGTATGCCTGTCCATATTAGCCTTCAAACAGACGCAGTACCAGGTATCTCGATCAAACTTCTGTAGCTTATGTTTTCCTTTGGCATCGTTGACATAAAAGTAAGCACCTTCCGTTTCAATATTTATAATTGAAACCTCTCTGCCATGATTAAATCCCCTCTGATTCGTTTCTTTCTGTCTCACTTCTTCCAATGAATTCATCCCATATAATGTAACAACATTCAACCCCTTTTCAGAATTGGCAATTCGAATCCATGATGTGAATATGATTCTCCCCTTTACCGGCTCAAAATTCATTTCCTTTTTCTCATCCATATCAATACTATCGATTTTCCCAGATAATGCAGATAAATTCACTGCATATTGCGTGTGAGAATACTGATCAGACAATGCTTCTTCTATTCGATTCAAATGTTCTTTGATGCTCATGATATTCTGATTCATTCGTTCATCTCCCGAGAATTTTTATAAATATATTATAACACATATAAAAATGGACATCTGCAAGAAAATACAGATGTCCGATTTTTTCAATATTTATTTTACTCCTGATATGCATCCTTTAGCATAGCAATTTCCTTCGCATATCCCTCCAGCTCATTCGGTGTCTCTAAGAAGAATGGCAAATGCTTTAGCTTCGGATGGTTGATGATTCGTACCATGGCATCAAAGCCAATACTTCCCTCTCCAATCTTCTCATGACGATCCTTATGACTCTCGAATGGATTCTTTGAATCGTTCATATGAATGGCACGTAATCTGTCTAATCCAATGACCTCATCAAAATGTGTGAGAACTCCGTCGAGGTCATTCACAATATCATATCCAGCATCATAGACATGACAGGTATCTAAACATACACCCATGTGATCTTTTAATTCCACTTTGTCAATAATTGCTCTTAACTCTTCAAACGAGCGACCAATTTCGGTCCCTTTCCCAGCCATGGTTTCAAGCAGTACGGTAGTTGTCTGCTCTGGCTTTAGAACTTCATTTAACATCGCTGCAATATAATCAATTCCTACATCTACGCCCTGTTTTACATGACTTCCAGGATGGAAGTTATAGAGATTTCCAGGGGTATATTCCATTCTTACTAAATCATCTGCCATGGTCTCTTTTGCAAATGTTCTGGTAGATTCATCCGCTGAACAGGCATTGAGCGTATATGGTGCATGCGCCAGAATGACATCGATTCCATTTCCCTTAGCCAGCTCTATAAATGCCTTCACATCGGCCTCATCAATGGCTTTCGCAGAGCCGCCTCTAGGGTTTCTAGTAAAAAACTGAAAGGTATTGCCTCCCAAAGAGAGAATCTCCTTTCCCATATGCTCATATCCTTTTGATGTGGATAAATGACAACCTATTTTAAACATAATTCACCTCTTTCGATTCACCTTTTTTCAACGCAATCATATACGTCTTTTCCTTATATCTTGCTGTTGTCTCATAATCCATCTTGGCATGAATTGTAAAATGTGTCAACTTATGATTTTCCCATACAATATCAATGGTTGCACCACCTCGAAGACAAAGCCCCATCACACTTCCATCCTTCCATTCATCTGGAAGGGCAGGCAGGATTAGAACTCTTTGACTGGTGCTCTGCACCAGCATCAAAGCAATGGCTGCTGTTGCACCAAAGTTGCCATCAATCTGAAAAGGTGGATGATTATCTAACAGATTTGGCAGTGTGGATTTCTCAAATAACAATTTTAAATGCTTCAACGCTTCATTTCCATCACCCAGCTTGGCATAATCATTAATAATCCATGCCCTGCTCCAGCCGGTGTGTCCACCACCATGTGAAAGTCTGCGTTCAAGGGTCACTCTTGCCGCCTCTGCCAGCTCTGGCGTCTCGTCCATACTGATTTGATTGGATGGATGCAGTCCATATAATTGCGAGATATGTCTGTGTCCCATATCTTTTTCCTCATAGTCCTCATCCCATTCCATAATCTGTCCATACTTTCCAATTCTTGTAGGTGCAATTCTTGCCAATACATTTTTATAGGCTGTAATTTCCTCTGATGATTTCTGTAATTCTTCTGCTGCCGCAATACAATCTGTAAATAAATCTCTTAAAATCTGGTTATCCATGGTCACCCCAATAGAATTCGCTCCATATTCTCCAGATGGAAGGATATACGTATTCTCCGGTGATACCGACGGACATGTCTTTAGATATCCCTGATCTTCAATGAGAAAATCCATGAAGAATGTGGCAGCTTCCTTCATAATCGGATAAAACTCCTGTAAAAATGCAACATCCTTCGTATATTCATAATGCAAATAAATGTGTGTGCACAGCCATGCTGCCCCCATAACCCAGTAGGAACCTGGCACCCACCAATCTTGGACTGCTGTGTCTCCCCATATATCCGTGTTATGGTGAGCAACAAAACCACGGCATCCATACATTTTCTGAGCTGTCACTCTTCCATTAGGAACCATCCGCTTGACCAAATCAAAAAGTGGCATATGGCATTCTGACAAATTACAGATTTCCGCAGGCCAGTAATTCATCTCCGTATTAATATTAATCGTATACTTTGAATCCCAGGATGGTGCCATATCCTTGTTCCATAAGCCCTGCAGGTTTGCTGGAAGACATCCCTCTCTGCTGCATGAAATCAGTAAATATCTGCCATAATCAAAGTATAGCTCACAAAGCTCGTTGGTATTCAGCGTGACCCTATTGTACAATTTCTGGTAATCCGCTATATGCCGCTGCATTAATACTTCATATTCCAGATTCATTGCTTGATTAATATTCCTGCTTAGATGTTCATATAATTGATCTGTTCGAAATGTAGTGGTTCCATCAAGGTAGATTATCACATCTGTGCTTCCACTAACTATGATCTGCTCACCAATCAACTGGCAGGTTCCGTCCTTTATGCGTATCTTTATCATCGCGCCAAAATCCATGCCACCTTTACCAAGATTTCCGCTCATATAAATTCCATTTACTTTCACATTCTCTGTGCCAGATTTCTCTTGCGTTAATTCAGATGAACAATCAACTTTTCGGATGGAATCATAGAATTTCCCACGATTTAAAAGAGTGGTGAATGACATCCCCTCTGGATTCTCCGTCGTCAGGCGAATGACGCACAGATTGTCCGCATTGGTTGCAAATGTCTCTCTTCTGTATGCATACCCACCTATTTCATAGGTAACAGTATGGACTGCATTTTCAAGATCAAGCTGTCGACTGTAATGAGAGACCTTTGTATCAGCATGGTCTGCAAAGTTTAGAAACAAATCTCCCAATGGCTGATATGGTCTCATTCCCTGCGGCACTCCAGAAAGTGCTGCCACCATCAGTTGTTCTGCTTTATGAATCTGCCCGGAACAAATCAATTCCCGAATCCTTGGAAGATTCTTTAAGGCGTCAGGATTGTTTCTGTCACGATATCCACCATACCACACACTATCCTCATTCAACTGAAAATGTTCCTTCTGAAGCGTGCCGTAAACCATTGCTCCCAGTCTTCCATTTCCTATTGGCAATGCCTCATTCCAGTCTTTTGCTGGCTCTGTAAACTTCAATACATGCTTCCTCATAATCTATGCTCCAATCATCGCTCTTCACTACTAGCACAATGTTTTCTAAACCAATGGAACAAGTTTAATTATCAAAGAAACTTTGCACCAGACTATAAACAGATTATACCATCTTCACGTTTTAATGGAAATATTCCTTCTATTTTTCATATCAAAAGAATTTATGAAACAGAATCCAAGATGCTGCAGCACTAATTACCTCTGTAATCCAGAATGCATGCCAAACACTTCCAATGCCGAAAACACGTGTCAAAATAAATGCAGCTGGAATAATAATCACGATATATCGAAGCAAGGAAATCCAGAGTGAAGGCATTCCCATTCCAAGTCCCTCCAATGTTCCGCTAGAAGTAATGGATATGGTCGAAACGATAAACCCTGCGCTAATGATACGCAAGGCTGAAGCACCAAGCTGGATTGTATCATCCGCATTTGTGAAAAGGCCAATCAACTGCGACGGAATCAACAAACAAAGCACTGTTCCAATCAGCATAATCACCGCAATTAGAACAAGGGATGTATGATATATTTTCTTAACACGTCCGCGTTCATTTGCCCCATAATTATACCCCACCAACGGACGAATCCCCTGAATAATCCCATTGGCTGTCAGATACAGAAACGTCTGCAGCTTGTAATATACGCCAAGCACCAGGACGTAACTGGTAGAAAATGCAGCTAAAATAGAATTGAGAGCAGTTATCAAAATAGAGGATAACGCCAGATTCAAAGTAGCAGGAATTCCTACCACATATATTTTTTTACAGATTTCTTTATTCCAAGTAAGGTATTTCACTTTGATCTTCACTGGAATTGGTTTCTTGATATATATCCCTATATAGATAAGCAATGTAACTAACTGTCCGATACAGGTTGCAATCGCAGCACCTTCAATCCCCAATGCTGGAATAAATCCTATGCCAAAAATCAGTATCGGGTCTAATATAATATTGATGACACAGCCAAAAAGCATTGCAAGCATAGACGTCATCATGCGGCCGACCGACTGAAAAATCTTCTCAAAAGCTAATTGAACTCCCACAATCACAGAAAAGGAAAAAATAATTCTTGAATAGCGTATGCCATAATCAATCACCTTTGATTCCATCGTAAAATATCGTAAAAATGTTGGCATGATTGTAATACATAAAACCATTAGAACGATTCCATGAATTGCACTAAGAACCACCCCATTGGTAGCGGTTTCATTGACCTGCTCTGTTTTTCTGGCACCCAGATAAAATGCAATCATTGCATTGATACCAATGCCAAAGCCTATAGCAACTGATGACATAAGATTCTGCAATGGAAAAACAAGGGATAGCGCAGTCATTGCGTCTTCACTGATTCTTGCGACAAAATAGCTGTCAACAATATTGTATAATGCATTTACCAACATGGACAATACCATAGGTAACGACATGGATAATACTAAGGGCAATATTGCTTTTTCTTTCATATAAGTCTGGTTCATTCACTCTTCTCCTGTATCCTCTATATTTTTATAGCCTGCGCCACCAGGCGCACAAAAAAGCCACATAACTACAAAAGCTGTAGCTATGTGGCGAAAAGTAGAATCTAATCTAGAAAAATCCACTCCCCAAAGGGGTTTTATTCGGTTAGTTTAGCATTAGAATATAAAAAAGTCAATTTACACTTTGGATAGTTGCACTATCTTTGTCGCTATCTTCTCTCTAAACCGTACATCATGTTCCACAAAAAGCATCGTTGGCTTATACTCCAGCAACAGCTTCTCAATCTGCATTCTAGAAAAGATATCAATATAATTCAGCGGTTCATCCCAAATGTATAAATGCGCTGGTGTCAACAGACTAGCCGCCAATAACACCTTCTTCTTCTGTCCTTCAGAATATTCTTCCAGATTCTTTAAAAACTGCTCCCGATTAAAGTCAAGCTGTCTAAGAATTGCACAAAATAAACTATGCTCTATTCCTCTCTGTCTGCAAAATTCTTTTATTGTACCTGTTAAGCCCGTAGTCTCCTGTCCCACATAAGAGAGCACCAAGCCTGATGCGACTTCACACAATCCTTCTTCCAAACAATTCATGTGGATATCATCCCTGCCGCACTTCTGCAGTATCATTTGAATTAATGTCGATTTTCCGCAGCCATTCTTCCCAGTCAATGCAATCCGTTCCCCTTTTTTCACTTCAAATGTAAGATGATTAAAGACGGAATCTGTCGCATCTGCATATCGTAAGCTGTAATCCTTCACATTTACAAATGTGTTCTTATGGTGAGAAATCTGAATTAGTTTTAAATCGACTGGTATCTCTAAATCCTGCAGCAGCCCTTCTTTTTCCTGAATTTCAATACTAATTCTTTTCTCCATCTGCTTGACTCTGCTCTGCATTTTTTTCGTCTTTGCACCAATGAAAGACCTTGTCCCAATAAAGCGGTCATGCTCTTTTACTGGATCGAATCCTATCTTCGTGCTTTCATTCTGCCTTGCCCACTCAGATGTCCGAGTTGCTGCCTTCTTTAGTTTTCCAATCTCTTTTAAGTGCTTCTCGTTTTCTGCTATGGTAAACTGATCCTTTCGCTGCTTATTCTCCCACCAGCATGAAAAATTCCCATTCTGCACGGAAATACTTTTCCGATTCAGCACCAGACAATGATCTGTACAGGCATCCAACAAATCCCTATCATGGGATACTAAAATAAATCCCTTCTTCGAGGCCAGATATAGCTTCACAATTTCTCTCGCCTCCTGGTCAAGATGATTGGTCGGTTCATCCACTAATAAAAAATCATTTTCTCCCGAAAACAGCACCGCAAGAAGAACCTTGGTCCGCTCTCCCGGACTTAATGTGCAAAACGGTCTATAGAGAATCCCTGCATCTTCGCCTAATTCTGCCAATTCACAGATTACTCTCCAGGTTTCACATCCAGCCTTCAGCTCTTCCAATAAATCCACTGCTGT
>JAQUVV010000125.1 GCA_028693195.1 Lachnospira sp. | reverse complement strand
GGATAGGTTCTGCGTCATTCTAATATTCGTCGAGGATAATACCTTAGTAATCTTCTGAATAGGTTTTACCATAATGCCGTTAATTAGGAGCATCAGTAGATTTACTGCAACCAGGCAAAGGGTCACCTGCCATCCTAAAACCAGCATCGGAACTAGAAATACAATCACTTGAAGCACCGGTGTCACCGTTCTTCGAAATCTGGAACCATAAATTCCAGACATTTTTGCTGCATCATAGGATATCTTAGACATAAAATCGCCGCTATGATGCTTCTCATAATACTCATAAGGCAATCTTACTTCATGATGAAATAGCTCCTTGCTCAGCTTACTTGCCGCCCGCTTCGCTTCCACATTATAGATTACTGCGGATTGACGGTAAACCAGAAGAGAGATTAATCCTCCTGCCACATTTCCTATTATCGTATACAGCATCTGACGGGTATCTCCTGTCTGCGCCGCATCCACCACATTTTTCATCAACAGAGAGGACATGACCGAGAACATGGCAAAGCTGGTGCTCATCACAAAGATTGCCGTCAGATAAATCCAGCAGCGCTTTCCCATCATTTTCATGGTAAATTGAAATGCTTTCCAGGTACTCATGCTCTCACCTCCTCATCTATATGTGAATTCGTTTCCTTTTTGATGTCCACATTCTCCACTTGTTCCAAACTGTCTTCCTGAATCGATTCTTCCCGTCCATACATACCTGCATAGACGCCTCCCTGCTTCAACAACCTCTGATGAGTTCCCGTCTCCGCAATCACTCCATCCTTTAAGACCATAATCTGATCCGCTTTTTCAACCGTAGAAAGTCGATGTGCAATAATCAGACAGGTACGATTCTTGGACAAATGATCAATCGCCTCCTGAATAAGTCGTTCTGTTGGCACATCTACTGCAGAAGTCGGTTCATCTAATAACAGAATCGGTGCATTCTTTAAAAATGCTCTGGCAATAGAGATTCTCTGCCGCTCTCCCCCTGATAACAGGATTCCACGTTCACCGACCATGGTGTCATACCCAGCAGGAAGGTTCATGATAAAATCATGAATTCGAGCATTCTTACAGGCTTCAATAATTTCCTGTTCTGTTGCAGATTGATTTCCATATGCTACATTTTCACGAATCGTGGTGGGAAACAGAAATACATTCTGTGACACCAGCGCCATCTGCTTTCTGGCCTCTTCAATATTCCACTGTGAAAAATTCTTGCCAAAAAGCTTATATATTCCACCAGATGCCGGATAGAAGCCACACAGGATATGGAATATCGTACTCTTTCCTCCACCGGAATCACCCACAAATGCAGTGGTTGAACCCATCGGAATCTGAAATGTCAGTCCATGAAGGACTTCGTGCATATGGTGCTGTTCCTGAGCGTCATAAGAAAAATGGATATCCTTAAACTCAATGGCAAAGCTCGAATCCCTTTCATCTGATATATCACCGCTCTTTGCTCCTGCTACTGCTACCGTCTTTTCACTCTCGTTGTCCTTTTCTATCTCCCATCCCGGTTCATCTTTTTGCGCCATAATATTCTCAATTCGACGAATACATACCAGACACTCTCTAGCCTCCACCAAATCAAACGGCAGTCCGATAAAATTCTCGACAAATTTTGCCAGAATAACAATAAAAGCCATTAGACTACCGATACTAAGATTTCCCTGGCAAACCAGTATATAAGCATATACCGCGCAGATAATATTCGGCAGCCATTGAAGCATCTTTCTGATAATCATGGCAGTGTTAGAAATTCGTACGCGCTTCGATTCATACTCTACAATCTCATCTGCCGCTTTATCCAAATCTTTCTGAAACAGATTCTCTGCTCCAAATGCTCGCAATACAAGAATTCCGCTGACGCAATCCTGAGAAATTTCCATAACACGATCCGCTTTTTCCCTATGTATCTTCTTTAATGCTACGACCTTCTTTGCAATTACATCTGATAGAATCAACACCAGTGGATACAATACAATCATAATCAGCAGTAGTCCCGGATTTAATGTTCCGATATATACTGCATACACTACAATGGTCAAAAAACTGGTACAGAGGCTTGGAAGCAACTCATTTAAAAATGTATCCGCCTCTGCGATATCTGAATTCATCTTATTAATCACAGACGCTGAACCGTTGGCATCAAAATACTTATACTCCAGATGATACAACTTCTCTGCCACCTGACTCTTGAATCTTGTCTGCACAGCAACACTGTATTTTGAAGCAGCTGCACTTTTTATGAAAGCAAAGGCAAATCCTACAGCTGTCATCAACAACAGTGTCCCCATAAAAGATACCAGCTTCACATTTCCTTCAGATAACATCTGGTCAATCGCATTTCCAATGATTGTATTTCCTTTCACCACGACATTTGCCAGGATAAATGTCATGACCAGCTCCAGCAAAAACCAGCCTGCATAATGAATCATT
The DNA here is from genome assembly GCA_028693195.1 of Lachnospira sp. Taxonomy (GTDB): domain Bacteria; phylum Bacillota; class Clostridia; order Lachnospirales; family Lachnospiraceae; genus Lachnospira. The sequence continues at coordinate 5,301 of JAQUVV010000125.1, read as the reverse complement.
GCACTGATAAAGTATTTCTTTTTTCTCGTGTTGCTTTTGTGTCTCTCCATATCTGTTCTCCCATTTCTATAAATTAAAATATGCCGTATGTTTTGAGAATGAATCATCTCCTTCATCCCCACCACATACGGCAATTTATTTATTACTTATTCCTCTTCTGCTGCAAGCTGATCAAATGCCGTCTCGGCTTTTGCCAATTCTTCTTCATCTTCGATTGGAGTGATTTCTACCTCATCTCCCTCCAACTGTTTGAATCTAAAGATTTCCATCTCAGCATCCTCTGGCACTTCACCATTCTCATCTACTGGAATCATAACAACATATTGTTGCTCTTCTACAGGATAAACAGCCACAATTGCAAAATCGCTTTTTGTTCCGTCTTCCATCTCTAATGTCACTGTGTCAAATTCTACTTCTTCCACTTCGTTATTTCCCATGTATGGTAACCTCCATGTGTGCATATGCACTGACGTTTCAGTACACTTATTTATGGTTTCGTATTCATTCTAACATCCGAAGCATATTCAGGCAATCTTTTTCATATGTAAAATTGCTATCTTCAGAAACTCATTCTGCGCAGTTTAACCAGATATCAATGAGACAGTACACTAGTATATTTTCAAAATATCCTCAACATTCTTTCTTTTTGGCATCTCCATGGTCTTTGCCGCATATCCCAAAGCAATGACTGACACAATTACTTCTGTATCAGGAATATCCAGTATTTCACGGATCTTCTCTGCATCCCGGATTCCCATGACCAGCGTATCCAATCCCATGTCTTTCGCCTTCAACAGAAAATTCTCATTATGTAATCCTAGATCATAATATCCCCAGCCATTTCCACATTCATTGGCCGGTTCTCCAGTCATTCGATCATATCCTGAACGATTCTTCACAAATGTAGTAACCACTAGCACGGCATTTTCTGAATTCTTTGCATTGAATTCCGGAAGACATTTCTCTGCAAACTGCTTTCTTACTCCTTCTCCCATGACACAGTAATATCTTGCAGTCTGAGAATTTTTCCATGACGGAGCAAGAATTGCTGCAGACACAATTTCACGAACCTGCTCTTCGGTTACTTTCTTTTCCGCATCATAAGCACGAACACTTCTTCTGCTTTCCACTACTTCCTGAAATTCCATTTTATTTTTCCTTTCATTCTCTTACTTTACATAGTAAACTCGATTTTCTTTTCTAGGTGCTGCCTGTGGATATTCTCCAGCTACATATCCAAGTGCACAATGTCCAACCCCTTCGTATTCTTCCTCGATTCCAAGAGATTTCAGCAAATTCTTTCCCCACTCAGTCTCGAACTCTTCCTTTGCTCGATGAATCCAGCAGCTTCCAATTCCAAGCTCATGTGCTGCCAGCATGAGATTCCCCATGACTAGACTGCCATCATACGCTTTGTTTCTCCAATCCTTTTTTGCAAGAACTATAATCATCGCTGGCGCTCCATAGAACGGATCAAATCCTTCCTTCCACCCGCCTATCTCACAATTCATTCTCGAAATCTCATCTCTTAATTTCTTATTGGTCACCTGAATCATTATCGTATTCTGATAGCCCATTCCATTTGCCGCATACATTCCACTCTCAATAATCTGATCCAGAATATCCTGTGGAATCTGTTCTTCTTTATACTTTCTGATGCTTCGTCTTGATTTGATTTTTTCTAATACTTCGCTCACTGTCTCTCCTCCTTATGCGTAGCTTGTTATAACTGTTCCTATTCTATATTTCAACACATTTCTCCTAGCATTTCAATATGATATCCTATAAATTATTATATTTTTAATTATAAACCACCATGAGCTCTTAGCACCACCAATGACTAATTCTCTGATTCTATAGCTTTATATCTACTAATTCATCTGCCTCCAGTGAATCCTGTGTGGCCTTACAATCTACCGCGACTACATGAACTCCATGCTCTACTGCGTATCTCAGGGCATCTCCCAACGCTTTGTGTGTTACATCATTTGGAACAAACAAGTGCATTCCCTTCATCTGAATTACGAAGATAATATACGCCTCATAGCCTTCCTTCACTGCTTCACACAGCTCATAAATATGCTTTACGCCCCGCTCTGTAGGCGCATCCGGAAAGCTTGCCACTCCATCGTGCTCCAGTGTGACACCCTTAACCTCTATGAAACATTTTCTTTCATTACTCTCCGCATAAATGTCAAACCTGGAATTTCCAAACTTCACTTCCCGTTTCACCTTCGTTACCGGTGAAAATAGATTTCCTGCTGCTACCCATTCTGCCGCCACCGCATTCGGTGCCTGGGAATCCATATTCACAAGCATATCTCCCTTATAAACTGCAATCAACGAGTACCTTGTCTTCCTGTCAGGATTGCCACTTTCTTCTAAGAACACTCTTGCATCTGGCACCAGCAGTTCCCTGCATCTTCCGGTATTCTTTACATGGCATTTCTCTATGACACCATTCACATCTACCATTGCTATAAAGCGATTGGGCCGCTCTATAAATCTTCCCTCTACCATTTTATTGTACTTCATATCCTAATCTCCCATTCATTTATAGCTTTTTTGTAAGAAATCCGACCTACTTCTCCATCATCCAAGTACGAATCATCCTGCCTAAAACCGGCCCCAAATAATTCTTCATCAACGTTCCATACTCCTTAGGATCTATCGCACTCCCTGTGCCCATAACATCGTAAACAACGGATGCCTCTTGAATCTGATATGGCATATCCTGCAATCCACAGTTTTCATAAAATCGATGTCTGCTTAGTCGCTGTGAATAATTATCTGCTTTTTCATCCATCTGTTCAAGAGCCAGAATCATTCTCATGCCGTGATATTTATCATTTAGCAATTGAAAGACCTGACCTCCATAGCCGTGTCCTCGTTCTTCCTTTTTGATTGCAAGATAAAAAATATATGCCAGATTATTTCCTTTGACAATATAGGTAAATCCAACCAGTCTATCCCCATCATAAATTCCGTAGAAATCCACTGTTGGTTTCTTTGCCTTCTTTGTCAGCACCCAGTATGGTGCGCGCTCCTCTGCCGGAAATGCCTCCATATAAATCTTCTTAATCTGTTTTCTATCCTTTGATTTTACATCTATTTTTCTAAGTTCCATATTCTTAAGGGAATATCCCTCTCCTCCTTTAATACTTACTACGCTTCCACTTTCTATGACAGATAATAATATGGCAGCAGCAGCCTTGCCAGATACTTTGCAGCTGGCACACTGGTCAACACATTTACAAAAATCGGGCATAATACCATGGATGCAATCAACAGTACCGGAATTACAGACACAACTGCCTTGGACGATGGAAGAATAATATTCAATCCCCATGAAAACAGGATGACCGCAACAACATATAATGGCATTTTCCAGATTTCAGCCGATAAATTCCCTGCTCCACCTGCAAATATCATTGTCAATTCCGCAGAAACTGCAAACAGCACTGTGGGAATCATTGCATAAATTGGCCTACTGGCAATTCGAAATCCATATGGGAGTGTTAAGAACACGCCCTTTTCCTCATCCATCTTCCACTGTACACATCCAAACAATCCAGCCAGATATACTAGAATCGCAAGAATTCCCTTCAAAGGAAACGTTACTGCTTCATCTGTGATTGCGGTCACATCTATTGATTCAGATACGTCAAGTCTAGAAAACTTCATATAAAATGTAGCTGTTCCACTTAAATAATTATCATAATTATTGGATACAAGATTCATTGCTCGCTCTTTATCCTTATCAAAAAGAGGGCTCACACGTACATATTCCGTTGCCATATCCTTTGCATATACACTAAAGACTGCTGAGAATACAATTTCTCTTGCCATCGATGGTACAAAATCCGATTTATTTTTAATCTGTAATATGGACTCCGCATAATCTTTTTTCTGATACCGATCAGTAAGCTTTCCATCCAGAATATATCCACATTCTGTTTTCCCCATGCGAACATCTTCTTTGAGCTGTTCATAGTCCAATGCCTGATAGAAGTCAACTGCATAGTCTCCATTCAGCAACTGATTTAATACTCTGTCAGATAAATCATCCTGTCTTGACGCTACTATTCCAACTCTTGGCGACTCTGCCTTCGTCATAGCTGGTATATTGGCAATAACAATTGCAATTACAGGCATTCCAATGAGAAATAAAATAACTGCCGGATTCTTAATCTGTCGTTTCATAAGAAGCCATATCCATAATAACAATTTCTTCATTTATCTGGCCCTCCTTTCCTGCAGTGCTGCAATGCCAAGAAAGAACGCACCATATATAACATTTACGAACATACACCCCAGTGAAACATTTCCCAAGACCATCTGTCCTGCAAGTTTAAAATACCATGATGTTGGAAGCCATGCCCCAATAAACTGCACCAGCTTAGGCAGCAATGCGGATGGAATAAAACAACCAGATGCAAACATCATCACCATTCCCAGCAGAAATAATAACAACACCCCGTAAACTGGATGTGCTGCCAAACGATATATACAATATACGAACGAAAAGATTCCATAAAGCAGAATAAACAATGCCATACATCCACATATTAGATTGAATAGTCCTGTTCCAGATAAAATCAGTTTTATTATAGGAAATCTAAGTGTTGCAAGCATTAACATTGTCAATAGTAACGCTCCTATACACCAGAATACAACTGTCACTCCCAGCACCTTGGCTGCCCCAAGCATTCCTGCATGCATTCCTTCTCTTTTTAATGCTACGCTAATGGCGCTATTATCTTTTTTCAATAAATCCACACATATGATTCCACTAAGAAGCAACAACATCACAAGCCCCGTACATACATAAAACTGAATCACTGTTAAATCTCCAGTAGATGCCAGATTCTCTGTCACAAAATATGTACCTCTCTGAATTACATAGGCTAGATAAATATTATTCATATCATTTTCTGCTGTGCTTAAACTCTGTCTTGAAAGTCCCAGACTCCTGCATGCATCATCAATAGAATAAATTCCTGCTTCCGCTGTACTTAAATCTGAAGCTGCCGCTGTAACAAGTTCCTGAAAAAGGACAGAAGAGTTATTGACACCAACCTTGGCAAAAACCACCTCTGCAGGTGTGTTTCTACCAACCATAATATCATCTATGAAATTTTCTGGAATACGAATAACCGCAGTTACACTTCCTTCCCGCAATTTCTTCATTGCAGTAGCATCATCCAGTTTCTCAAACACACACACTTCCCGTATTGTTTCAACCTGTTCCAGATATTTAAATGCATGATCAATATACTGATTCTCATGTTCTGGCGCAAC
>JAQUVV010000124.1 GCA_028693195.1 Lachnospira sp. | reverse complement strand
AAACATAGCGACAGTTATGTTTATTTCTTGTGCTCATTTTTACGTTCATAGATAATATTTACTTTTCAAAGTACAATGCCAGAGTTTCGCTGGCATGATCAATCAAGATTCCGAGAGATCATTATATTGAATTTCTGCCACTCTTTACTTTGTATGTAGTCATTCTGGCACATATAAACGCATGCTCCAGACAGTACACTTGTTATGATACAGCACGCATATGTACATTTACATACATCTTAGAAATACCAGAAATACTCATGCCTGATGCTAATAATGTAAAAACCTGCTTCTCTGCCATCTGAAAATGTTGAAACAATGTCACTGTATTATGAAGATTCCCATAGACCTTCCAATAGCCATTATATAAGAAGTTCTTTCCTTCATTCTCCATAAAGCCAATCACATCCACCAATGGATACCCCAGAAGGATTCCCATTTCATGTGGAAATGCTGCTATATCCTCTCTGTGGTTTCTATAACGGCCAACAAATACATCGAGAACCTCATCCAGCTTTGTGGTTTCATATCCCATCCAGGACAGAAACTGTCTGATTTCTGGTCTGTTTAAGTGATCCGTCAGTTCCTCTTTTCTGTAAATCAGCATGGTCATTTTCGCATCTGACAAATGAAGAGTTCGATAATAAATTCCATCTGATTCTAATGTCTTCAGCATTCTGATTGCATCAGTTTGCTGTACTTTCTGAACCATCAATAAATTCGAACATTTCAATCCTGCAATCAATGGTGCACACTGCATCACAAATTGCGTATCAATATGATTCTTATTCATTGTCTGAAATATTTCCAAAACATCCTGACTCATTATCTGCACTTTTCCCTTCATTAATCTCGTGATATTTCTTTAAGTTAGTTATTTCTACCTGTAGTTAATCATAACGAATATAAAATAAAAAATCAAGGGCTTTATTGAGATTATTTTCTCAATAAATCCCTCTTTGCCATTCTACTCCACATTTTTTAGTGCATCTGATTTCGGAATTTTTTTGATCTTTCTCATCTGGAACAACAGAACCACCAAATAACAGATAATACTGAGTCCTAACATTTCTGGAATAATCTTCGGTGCCAGATAATATGGAAGCCACCCTGGAATATCCGCAAAGCAAACGACAAGCAGCTTCTCCATAAGCCAATCACAAATCGGCATGGCAATCACTAATGAAATCATGAATACAACCGTTGTAGCTGTAATATATAATCTGTTAATTTCTTGATCCGTGTACCCCAAAATTTTTGCCATAGAAATAGACTGTGCATTCCGCTCAATCACCAGCTTCGATAGCAGATAAATTAACAGCATCGCCATAACCACACCAAATACAGTGAACAATCCCATCATACCACCCATAGAAACCTGCAGCTGTCTGGACAGCTTCGTCAAATCATCCTGTGTAATGCAGGTAGCAACATACTTGTCGTCAATGTCTTCTAGTTCATTCTTAGACAAATAGCCATTATAATAACCTTCATCTTCACCAAATGTCTCTTGAAATACCTTCTGATTCATGAATATTGCAAGAGAAGCCGGATAATCATAGATTCCCTGTATGGTAAATGAATACTGCTCATCCCCATAGCTTTCCTTTAGCGTAATCACATCTCCCGCTTTTAAGTGATATTTGGCAGCATATCCATCAGATACATAGACCTGATTGCCATGGAAATCCAAATCAACATATTCGCTATTATTGTTAAATCCATAAACAGTAACATCTTCACTCTGATACTTTCCCTTGATTGTCTTTAACGTCTCTGCGCTGAACTTTTCTGCTGTAGCTTCCATAATACATGGACGCGAAGAAATTCTTAAGCAATGTGTATCCAAGAATATTTCCAACAATGGAAGCCACCAGAACCACCAGCATCGGCAATGTCAAATAATGGCCTACGAGTTCTCTTCTGCTGTATCCTGAGGCACGCAGTGTTCCTATGACAGAAGCTTCCTTTGTCAGCGTATTAGCTGTCGTTACTGCAAATACGAAAGCAATAATTACAACCACAACATACAGGAACATGGTAAACATTCCTTTATCACTGCCCATATCATTACCGGTAAAGTGAATAGACTGATTCAAGTACTCAGGAATATAATTCATAATTACAGCATTCTGGGCAAGCACTTTCATAAAATCTTCCGATTTTTCCTTTGCCTGAACATCATTTTCTGGCTGTTCATCATATATCCAGCTATAATTGTAATGAATGTGGCTGTCGCCAAATGCATCAAATCCCTCCGGTGTCATCACTGCCACACCAAACTTGATTGCATCAAACATCATATCTGAATTGTTCGAAAACAGTGCGCTGTAATCAGATAATGCTACCAATCCAGAGATTGTCAATGTTCTTCCATCTACTTCAACCGTATCTCCCACTTTTAAATTATTATTTTCAGCATGCATTCGATCAATAGCGATTTCATCTTTCTGATCCGGCAATTCACCATCCATGACACACACCAAATCTACATCTTTACGATTCTCATAAATTCGTAAAGTTCCCTCAGTCTCTTTCACTGATTCTTCCTTATAGAAATTGTGATAAATCGATAATTCTTCCTGCTCTAATCTTGAAATCAACTCATCATCTGCTTCCTGCATCAGTTCAAAATTACCATCTTCAATATTATATTTGTCAAAGCTTTTATTGTAAGCAGAAATCATGCTGTCATCCGCCACTAAAAAGCCTGAAACCAGGGAAATAATTCCTGCAAAGAATATAAAAATTGCAATATATTTTCCAAGCTCACTTTTTAATTCCTTTGGCAATCGTTTATTTAAAGGATTTCTCATGTTTTAATCTCCATTCTTCCTTCATTCCATTAAATTTGAACTACAAACACATTCCTTCTACCATTCCAAATCTTTTGCAGCTATTTTAATTTCATTAACTTGATTACTTCGTATCATCCCATCTCTTAACTTCACCACTCTGTCAGCCATTCCAGAAATAGCTCCATTATGAGTCACCATAACTACTGTATTCCCATACTTCTGATTCACATCCTCAATCAGCTTCAGTATTTCTTTGGAAGTGTGATAATCCAATGCTCCTGTTGGCTCATCACAAAGCAGAATATCAGGATTCTTGACAACAGCCCTACCAATTGCCGTTCTTTGCTGCTGTCCACCTGACAACTGATTTGGAAGTTTGTTTTTATGTTCATAAAGTCCTAATGTATGAAGCAAATCATCTACGTCCAATGGATGATCACTTAAATATGCACCTACTTCGATATTTTCCTTCACCGTCAGATTCGGAATCAGATTATACATCTGAAAAATGTATCCCAAATGCTTTCTCCGATACTGTGTGAGACTTTTCTCACTCATATCAACTGTCTTGTCTCCCTCTATGGATATGTACCCACTATCCGCATCATCAATCCCTCCAATAATATTCAATAATGTTGATTTTCCCGATCCTGATGGCCCTAACAAAACGCAAATTTCGCCTTTTTTAATTTCAATGTTGATTCCATTCAATACCTCAACTCGGCTATCTCCTTCGCCATAATGCTTCTTAATATCTCTAATCTCTAAAAACATCACATCATCTCCCTTTCTCCATTCATTCTTTCATATGAACATTTGTTCATATGTTTATTATAAACTTATAAATTAGATTGTCAATACATATTTCATTTGTTTATCCTAAGAAATATTACTCATCACTATTTTAAGTTAGTTATATCTAATCTACGTGACAAATATACAATCGAATACAATAAAAGTCAAGAAAAAGTCCATAGACAAACGTAACATCATTTGCCTGTGGACTTTCATATTCATATAGCGATACTATTAATATCTGTTCTATACCTGTGCAATTCCTTAACTCTGTACACAGTTATTATTATTCCAATTCAAAAGCTCCCGTATATAACTGGTAGTAGGTTTCTTTTTCTTCAATCAAGCTTTCATGGTCGCCTCGCTCGATAATCTTTCCATGATCTAATACCATAATTGCCTTACTATTCTTCACTGTTGATAACCGATGGGCAATCACGAATACCGTTCTGCCATTCATCAGATTATCCATACCTGCCTGAACAAGTGCTTCCGTTCTTGTATCAATAGATGATGTCGCTTCATCTAAGATCATGGCTGGTGGATCTGCCACTGCAGCACGAGCAATAGAAATCAACTGTCTCTGTCCTTGTGAAAGACTAGATCCATTTCCTGTCAGCATTGTCTCATATCCGTCTGGCAGTCTTGTAATAAAGTCATCTGCATTGGCAAGCTTTGCGGCTGCAATACATTCCTCATCTGTAGCATCCAGGCGTCCATAACGGATATTGTCCATAACGGTTCCTGTAAACAGATTCACATCCTGTAATACTACTCCCAGTGAACGACGAAGATCTGGCTTCTTAATCTTAGAAATGTTAATTCCATCGTAACGAATCTTACCAGCATTAATATCATAAAATCTGTTAATCAGATTTGTAATTGTTGTCTTACCAGCACCAGTTGCACCAACAAATGCAATCTTCTGTCCAGGCTTCGCGAATAATGAAACATCATGTAAAACGGTCTTTTCTGGCACATAACCAAAATCAACATCTTCTAATCTGACATCACCCTTTAACTCTGTCAGCGTTGTTGTTCCATCATGATGCGGATGCTTCCAAGCCCACATCTCTGTGTTCTCTTTTGTTTCGATCAGTTCTCCATTGGCACCCTTTTTCACATTTACAAGGGTAACATAACCATGATCTTCCTCTGGTACCTCATCCATCAGCTCGAATACACGTGTTGCGCCTGCAAGTCCCATGGCAATCATTGATACCTGCATAGATGCCTGTCCGATTGTCTGAGAAAGCTGTCTGGACATTCCTAAGAATGAAACAATAACACCGATTGAAACCACATCAAATCCTGTCATACATAGGTTCGGAGTCTGCAAATAGACCATCATTCCACCAACAACTGCTAACAACACATACATTAAGTTTCCAATATTTCCAAGGATTGGCATCAGAACATTACCATTCTGGTTTGCCTTCTCTCCATCAACAAAAAGCTTTCCGTTTAACTTCTTAAATTGTTCCTTACTATCATCTTCATGGCAGAACACCTTAACGACCTTCTGTCCCTGCATCATCTCTTCCACGAAGCCTTCCACAGTCGCAAGAGATTTCTGCTGCTGTACCATGAACTTTGCACTAGCACCACCCAGCTTCTTTGTCACCTTCATCATAAAGAAAATTACAATCAGAACAACAATGGTCAGCCATACGCTATAATAAAGCATAGTCAGAAACATCACTGTAATGGAAAGAACTGACTGAAACAATGTTGGCAAGCTCTGACCAATCATCTGTCTAACTGCATCTGTATCATTGGTATAGGTACTCATAATATCTCCATGAGCATGGGTATCAAAATACTTTACCGGCAATGTCTGCATCTTATCAAACATATCATTTCTAAAGTTACGAAGAGTTCCCTGTGTTACTCTCGCCATAATCTGATTATAGATAAATGCTGCAATGACACCGCAGACATAGATACATCCCATGGCTGTGAGTATGGATGTAAATGCTGCTGCAATACTTCCAAAACCTTCATTAATTCCAGGAATAATACATTCATCAATCAATCTCTGCGTAAAGATTGTTGCAATAGTCGCAGAAAAGGAACTAATCACGATACAGATCATCGCTACAATCAGCTGAATGCGGTAATGTCCAAACAAGTAATGGAGCAAACGTCCAAATGTGTTATTTTTCTTCTTATTCATTTCCATAATTAGTCCTCCTTTCCAGTCATTGTATCTGCCGATTTATTGTTATTGGTCTGCGAATCATAAACTTCATGGTAAATTCCCTGATGGGCAATCAACTCATCATGTGTTCCCTGTTCTACAATTCGTCCACCATCCATAACTAAGATCTGGTCTGCATCTTCTACAGACGAAGTTCTCTGCGCAATAATAATCTTCGTTGTATCAGGAATTTCTTCCATAAACGCCTTTCGTATCATTGCATCTGTCTTCGTATCTACTGCAGATGTAGAATCATCCAGAATTAAAATCTTAGGTTTCTTTAATAACGCTCTTGCAATACAAAGACGCTGTTTCTGTCCACCAGATACATTAGTTCCACCCTGTTCGATATATGTGTCGTATTTATCTGGGAACTGCTGGACGAACTCGTCTGCCTGTGCCAGTTTACATACTCTCACCAGTTCTTCATCGCTGGCATCCTTATTTCCCCAACGAAGGTTTTCTTTGATTGTGCCTGAGAAGAGAACATTTTTCTGTAAAACAACAGCAACCTCATCGCGAAGAGATTCTAAATCATAGTCTCTAACGTCAACGCCACCAACCAAAACTTTTCCCTCTGTCACATCATAAAGTCTTGAAATCAACTGAATCAAAGATGTCTTTGAAGAACCAGTTCCGCCAATAATTCCAATAGTCTGTCCTGATTTGATATCAAGATTGATATTCTGTAACGCGAATTTCTTACTCTTCTGTGAATATTTAAAGGAAACATTTTCAAATGTAATATTTCCGTCCTTCACTTCTGTCTCCCCATTTTCTGGAGAAGTTAATGAACTTTCATGATTCAATACCCCACAGATTCGATTGGCAGATTCCGTCGCCATGGAGCACATAACGAATACCATGGAAAGCATCATTAAAGATGAAAGAATCTGAACGCCATAGTTGATTAACGAGGAAAGCTGTCCTGTTGTCAGCTCTGTCGCTCCACTGTTGATAATGGTCTTGGCACCAATCAAACTAACAAGAAAAATCGCTGCAAAGATTCCAAGTGTCAAAATCGGATTATTCAACGCAATAATCTTCTCCGCAAGAGTGAATTCTTTACATACATCCGCAGAAGCCTGTTCAAACTTTTCTGTTTCATATCCCTCTCGAACGAAAGATTTTACTACTCGAATCCCTCCAATATTTTCCTGAACAGAATTATTCATAGCATCATACTTTCTGAAAATACGATGAAAAATCGGTGTAACCACAAACACAATCCCGAATAATGCTGCACCAATCACTGGAATCATAGCCAGGAAAATCAGAGACATTTTCGCATTAATGGTTACTGTCATAATAATAGAGAAAATCAGCATCAACGGTGTTCTTACAGCAATTCGAATAATCATCTGATAAGCATTCTGTACATTGGTCACATCTGTGGTCATACGAGTCACCAGCGATGATGTGGAGAACTTATCAATATCTGCAAATGCAAAATCCTGCACCTTAAAGAACACATCCTGTCTTAAATTCTTTGCGAACCCGCAGGATGCAGTTGCACCAATCTTTCCTGCCATGTATCCGCAGAACAGGGATAACATCGCCATAACTATTAAGATCACTCCATATTTGATAATCGGTGTCATGGATTCACCTGTCATTTCATCGATTAATGTCGCCATAACCAGCGGCAGCAAGCATTCTAAGATTACTTCTAATGTAATAAACAACGGTGTCATAATAGAAGCTTTTTTATACTCTCTGATACTTTTCATCAGTGTTTTAATCATTTAACTTTTCTCCTTTCAAAAGTCTTTACAAATTTTTAGGCAACGTGTATTATTTTATTCAACGGTCGTTCATTAGTCAATAGTCAATGATTATTTAATGTTGAATAATCAACAGATTCTTGAAATCGTTGATTATATTAGATGATTGCGAAACTAATCTGCAATATCTAGATGTCCAATAATAATATAGTTTACAAAGGGAGATTTCCATGAAAGTATTGAAAGAAGATTTACGCGTCAT
>JAQUVV010000123.1 GCA_028693195.1 Lachnospira sp. | reverse complement strand
TTTAGTAATCGAACGGGAACTAGTATTTCTGCAGCACATGTGGCAGGAGCTGCAGCACTACTGTTGTGCTGGGGCGTATATTATGGAAATGATTCGTCCATTGGAAGCAATGAAATCAAGTTGATTCTTCTTCGAGGTGCGAATCGGGAGACGACGGTTTCTTATCCAAATCCTGTGAGTGGATATGGCCGTTTGAATTTGATTCAGTCCTTTTACCAGATGAGAATCAGATAAAGATGTGGTGTAGAATGGCGTGAATACATTGAAAAAATCACAAGAATATGCTACGCTGAAACCATAAAATGAATGGAGAACGAAGGAATGAAATATAAAGCACTTGCCTTAGATCTGGATGGTACGTTAACGAATAAAGACAAGAAGGTTTCTAAAGAGAATAAAATTGCAATTGAGAAGGCAATCGAGAAGGGTGTTCAGGTTATATTGGCATCTGGCAGACCATTGTTTGGGATTGAGCCTATAGCAAAAGAACTGGAATTAGAGAAAAAAGGTGGATATATTTTAGCATTTAATGGTGGGAATATTGTAGAATGTCAAACGGGGAATTTGCTTTATGCGACAATGATGCCAGAGAACTGTGTGAGAGATATATGCAGACTTGCAAGAGAGAATGGTGTTCATGCGCTCACATATTCAAAGGATGATAGAATCGTAGCGGAGTCCGACACTGATCAGTATGTGATTTTAGAGGCAGTATGTAATGATACGGCCATTTTAAAGGTCGACGATTTAGAGAAGTACGTGGATTATTCTGTTGCGAAGTTCTTGGTTGTGGGACCTCATGAGAAGCTGCTGATTGTGCAAGATGCTTTACTGAAGAAGTATGGTGAAATTCTCAATGCATTTTTCTCGGAAGATTATTTTCTGGAAGTTGTTCCAGCAGAGGTTGCAAAGGATGCGGCATTGGAAAGGCTGTTGAACCGACTTGGAATTTCAAGTGAGGAACTCATTGCCTGTGGTGATGGAATGAATGATATTCCCATGTTAAAATATGCTGGTCTTGCAGCAGTTATGGATAATGGATATGAAGAAGTGAAAGCATATGCAGATTATTTGGCACCGTCTAATGATGATCATGGTGTGGCAGATGTAATTAATAAATATATACTTAAGAACAAAGAGGGCTGAAATGAACATGAATATAGAACAGAATGATGAAATCGAGATTGACTTAAGAAAAATACTGGGAATGTTTAAGGGTAAGATTATTATCATTCTTCTTGCTGGAATGATTATCGGGGCGGCAGCCTTTGTTGCTTCGAAGTGTATGATTGTTCCACAGTATAGTTCCACAACGAAGTTGTACGTGTTGAACAGAGCCAATGATGGAACAACCACATTGACAGATTTACAGACTTCAACACAGCTGACAAAGGACTATCAGATTCTGGTTACAAGTGCTCCAGTTATGCAGGAAGTCATCAAGAAATTAAAGCTTGATATGACTGCACAGCAGTTGGCGGCAGCAGTCACAGTTACAACACCATCAGAGACACGCGTGCTTAATATTACAATGAAGAACCCAGATCCATATAAAGCCAAAGAGATTGTGGATGCGGTAGCAGAAGCGTCCTCTGAACAGATTTGTAAGATTATGCAGATTGAGCAGGTCAATGTGATTGAAGAAGGGGGAGTATCAACAACTCCAGTAGAGTCTGCAACCAAAAAGAATACAATCATTGGCTTTATAGCGGGCGTTGTTATTGCATGTGCGGTAGTAGTAATTCGCGCACTTCTCGATGATTCACTTAAAAGCGCAGAGGACATCGAGCGTTATCTTGGAATCAGTACCCTTGCGATGATTCCGGTCTGTGAAGAGATGGATGATGGAAGAAATAAGAAGGGAAAGAAGAATAAAAAGAAGCGAAAGACTTCCCAGACCAAAAAAACAGGAAGAAGCGAGGCATAAAAGAATCTTAGAACGAATATTCAGTTATGTGGTTCTGATGTCAAAGTAATTATGTTAACCAGTACGACACCTGGAGAGGGAAAGTCAAGTATTTCTTTTAATCTGGCCGTTTCACTGGCGGAGGCAGGAAAGAAAGTAATTTTTATTGATGCGGATTTGAGAAAGTCTGTCTTGGTAGGAAGATATAAGATTAACAAATCAGTAAAGGGACTGACACATTTTCTATCTGGAATCAACAAGTTTGAGGAAGTAATGTATGGAACCAATGTAGAGAATTTTAATGTTGTATTCTCAGGCCCAGTACCGCCAAATCCGACAGAGCTTCTTGGAAATAAAGTTTTTAAGACATTGATTAAGGTGTTGAGAGATATTTACGACTACGTGATTATTGATACACCACCGATTGGAAGTGTAATTGACAGCGCCATTGTTGCGCAGGAATGTGATGGAACCGTATATGTGGTTTCGTCAGATGCTGTCAGTCATCAATATGCACAGAAGGGAATGGAACAGCTAAGAAAAACAAACTGTAGAATTCTGGGAGCAGTGCTGAATAAGGTTGATATGAATGATAACCGATATTATGGAAAGTATTACGGGAAGTATTATGGTAACTATGGAGAACAGCCAGAAGAATAGATTGGGGTTGTAATTAAATTACAAGATTGAGAGTATCGAATACAGTTGTAAAATAAAAGAAGTATGGACATTTGGCGGTGTCCATACTTCTTTTTGTTTGTATTAAGAATTAGTATATCGTTTCTTAAGTAACTACCACATACATTTGTCTATTTACTCGGATAGCTCTAAGATATTCTAATTATTTGATTTTGTAGTTGAAGCTGTGCTGCTTAGACTTTCCATATACTGCTCTGCAAATTCGTCCACATCGAAGATTTCACCGTTAGTGGTTTTGCTCATCATCTGAATTGCACAGTTGATGCTGTCAGTATCAGGGAAGACCACGGATGCACCGTATATGTCTGATAGTGGACAATCACGAGTTCCGGTAGTTCCATCAATGCTATAGGATTGGATATTCCATGGTCGGCTGTCATTTAACTGTCCTTTTACCAACGCAGAAATCGTTGAAGTTGGCATATTTGTTAACATAACATCTGAGATAGAATCCAGAACTGCACTGTAATTTGTAAGGATTGCAGGGGAAGTAGCTTTATCAATAATACCCTGTAATGCAGCTTCCTGATTCTTTCCTCGTTGAAAATCTCCATTGGCGAAAGCTTTACGTTCTCTTACAAAGGCAATTGTGCGATCTCCGTCACATTCGTTTGGACCAATGTTATAATGGTAAGAATTATACCAAGCTTCCCAACCGTTGGTGAATTCTACATCTGAGTTAATGGTGATGCCTCCCAGTGCATTTACAATGTTGACACATCCAGTGAAGTTGATTCTTACGAAGTAATCAGCGGTGACGCCGTACAATCGCTTTAATGCATCTATAGAATATTCAACACCTGAATTACTTGCGTGAGTCAGCTTATCCAGCCCAGTTTTTCCAGAGGCGGTTGATATTGTGACATAAGAATCACGCGGAGTTGATATCAGTAACATTTGTCTGGTGGTTGGATTGCAGACAGCCAGAATATTTACATCAGTACGACCGCGCAGCGTGACACCTTCACAACCCTCCACACCATTTTCTGTATCGGTTCCAGAAAGATAAACAATGAAAGGCTCTTCGTTTACTTTCTTTTCTGTTGCAGAGAGTTTTGTCTCTGTTGTAATAGCAACAGTACCGACAATCTTTGTTTTCTCATCAAAGTCTTCGTTCTGTTCACATAAAGTTATATACATGGAATCCATAACTGCAATGGCTTTTATTTCAGTGTTTTCGTAGAGCGAATTCACTAGGGCATCCCCACTGGAAAATTCTTTTGTCGCAAGGACCACTGAATAGTCTACATTAATATCATTCATAGCTTTGGTAACAATATCGCTGTTGATATTCGAACTGAATCCGTATGTATATGAAATGGTCTCCTTTATATTAGAGGCAGGATCATTGTTTAAAACAACGATATCGACGGTATCTGTTCGTGTTGAAATTCCGCTGTTAACTTTGTTCAGGGAGGAAATGACTTTGGAAGAAAATAAAAATCCGAAGATCATGATACCTGATAAAAATACAGAAAGAATTTTACCAATTATATGTGCCTTAGTGAACTGTGATAAAAGGTTGTACCCAAGAATCAATAAAAGAAAGGCATTTAACCCGATTAAGTATTTTAGTGGTAGAATATCCAGCTTGAAAATCTGTAATAAAAAAAGAATCATAGTGACAAGCTGCAGGATAATCAGAGGGATACCAATTATAAAGCCAATGGCACGATGCTTCTTTTTCTTGTTCTTTTTGCTTAAGGTTTTACTTTTGACGAAAAGATAATGCATATCATTTTTCGTTCTAGAAATAAAGTTTGACATAAAAACTCCTTCATCTATATGTTTTATTATATATTTTCATTACAAAAACCTAACTTATAATTTACCATATTATAAGGAAAAAAGGAAGTGAAAAATGTGTGAGCGAAAATCTTGTAAAAAACACTTTACATTATTAGGCAAATATTCAGTTGTTTTTCTATAAACCCGAACAAAATATTTATATTATTCAAATAACTCTATTTTATTAGGCTGGACATATAAAAAACTTGCAAAAATTAAGTCACTTTATTATAATGAATCATGGTTAAATTAATCTCTAAAGAGATAAAGAAAAGGAGTATTTAAGGTTATGGGATATGTTGATGAAGTCTTAGACTTAGTATCTAAGAAAAATGCAGATCAGCCTGAATTCTTACAGGCAGTTACAGAAGTTCTTAATTCATTAAGACCAGTTGTTGAAGCAAACGAGGAAGTTTACAGAAAGAATGCAATCTTAGAAAGAATTACAGAACCAGACAGAGTTATTATGTTCCGTGTTCCATGGGTAGATGATAAGGGGCAGGTTCAGGTTAACAGAGGTTTCCGTGTACAGTTCAATAATGCGATTGGACCATACAAGGGTGGACTTCGTTTACATCCATCAGTAAACTTAGGTATTATTAAGTTCTTAGGTTTTGAGCAGATCTTCAAGAACTCACTTACAAGCCTTCCAATCGGTGGTGGTAAGGGTGGTTCTGATTTCAATCCTAAGGGTAAATCAGATAGAGAAATTATGGCATTCTGCCAGAGCTTCATGACAGAGCTTTGCAAGTACATCGGTGCTGACGTGGATGTTCCAGCTGGTGATATCGGAACAGGTGCTAGAGAAATCGGTTACATGTTCGGACAGTATAAGAGAATCAGAGGTATGTTTGAAGGTGTTCTTACAGGTAAGGGTCTTTCATATGGTGGTTCTTTAGCAAGAACAGAAGCTACTGGTTACGGTTTATTATACATAACAGAAGAGTTAATGAAGTGCCATGGCGAATCAATGCAGGGTAAGACTTGTGTAGTTTCAGGTGCTGGTAACGTTGCAATCTATGCAATCCAGAAGGCTCAGCAGATGGGTGCTAAGGTAGTTACATGTTCAGATTCAACTGGATGGATCTATGATTCAGAAGGAATCGATGTTGCACTTCTTAAGGAAATCAAGGAAGTAAAGAGAGCAAGATTGACAGAATATGCAGCAGCTAGAAAGAGCGCTGAATACCATGAAGGTCGTGGAGTATGGAGCATCAAGTGTGATATCGCTCTTCCATGTGCTACTCAGAATGAATTATTATTAGAAGATGCTAAGACATTAGTAGCAAACGGATGTAAGGCTGTTTGTGAAGGTGCTAATATGCCTACTACACTGGAAGCAACAGAGTACTTACAGAACAATGGCGTATTATTTATCTGTGGTAAGGCTTCTAACGCAGGTGGTGTTGCTACATCAGCTCTTGAAATGAGCCAGAATAGCGAAAGACTTAGCTGGACATTTGAAGAAGTAGATGCGAAGTTAAAGAACATTATGGTAAATATTTACCACAATATTGATGATGCTGCTAAGCAGTACGGCATGGAAGGAAACTATGTAGCAGGTGCTAATATCGCTGGTTTCCAGAAGGTTGTAGATGCTATGTTAGCTCATGGTGTTTGCTAACAAGCGCGTAGCTACAAGCAGATTATAAAAAGAAGAGGAATTACTACGATGCGTGCTTGCATGTATGAGTGGTTATTCCTCTTCTTTTTTAAGTGGCGCCAGCCGCGTGTCAATTGATGGGACATCAATTGACTATAATCTGCGTATGTAGAGACAAGCTTGCTTGCAAAACAACATAAAATGGGGTATAATTCAGAAGTTTCATACACAAAGAAAATACATGAAGAAAATGCATGAAGTTATGCAAAATATGGAGGGAAATATGAGAAATATGAAGAAATTAACAGCAGTAATCTGTGCAGTGGTAGCGACGCTTTCTATCGCAGCATGCGGAAGCAGTTCAGAAGGAACAATTACATCTACAACGGTAGCTACACCAACACTGAGCAATGAGACAAAGGCAGCAGAAGTAAAGACAACAGCTGCAGCGGGAACGTCAGCAACTTTAGCAGCACCAGCAACAGGGACTGAGAAGGTGGGAACAGGATATTCATTGACATTTCCAGCGACTTGGGTAGAATCTACCAGCGCAGGATGCGACATGGTCATGATGAACAGCGCATGCACATCAACATCATTTACTACAAATATTAATGTTGTAATCGAGGATGTTAGCGCATATGGTACAATGACATCAGAAACCTACTGCGAAGCCGCAAAGTCTCAGTTTGCGAATACAACGGGATATACTGTGACGGGAACACAGAAGTGTTCGGTCAACGGCGTAGAGGCTTATACGTTAACATGTGATGCGGTTCAGAGTGGAATCAGTTATAAGATTAAGCAGCTTTATGTTGTTTCAGGCGGAAAGGCTTATGTGACTACATTCTCAGCAGGAGCTGATGGAACTTATGAGAAGGATGTTGTAGAAGGAGATTCTATCTTTGCGACATTTCAGGTTAAGTAATCAATAGATAAGAAGAAATGCTGCGGGATGCTTGGCTGGCTGTCAGGTATGCGCAGCTTTTTTCACTTTATTGCAAGGGGTAATCTTATAAAGTAAAAACATTCCGTGTGTATGCAAATGGGGTGTAGTTGGAATAAATGCAAAGGAGAGTATACAGATGATAGGTTTATTAGATGGAATAAAGAAGATGACAGACGATGAACTGCGTCTGCAGATTTCTCTTTTTGAAAATGTGACAATTACTAATGCGGTGAAAGAAACAGGATTTCGTGTTGTGGAAGGAATTAAAGACTTTGCCAATGCATTGACAGAAGCATTTGGAAGCAAAGCACAGTTTGAATATGAAGTGAAGAAGGTCTCGGATGTAGTGGCAGATAGATGCTTAGAACTTCGGACGAAGAGCAGAGAGGAACTTTTAGAACAATTAAAAGGAATTGTGATTCGTATGGTCAGAGATGTATCGGGAGTCGAGGAAACTAACGAGATACCAGAAGAAAGGCTACATAAGATTTTGGTTGATGAGGCTGCCAAGGCATTTTCAATCGAAAAATATAAGCCGATAGCGAATAAAATAGACGAAATTATCATAGAATATAACAATGCATTTTTAAAGACATTACATAATCAGTTGATAAAGGAGACGCCAGAGCAGAAAAAGGTGACTGATCAGCTGATTCAGAATCGAATGAATGCAGTTTCAATAGAAAGTAAAAGACAACTTCAGCAGAAAGTGATGCCTAAAGAGTTCAATGGTCAAGGAGTTGGACGAGTTCTTCGGACAGAGAGAAATACGAAGTATTTACAGGAGGTCATCACATATCTGGGGCTGGAAGCGCTAGATTGCGGCCCGGCACAGGTTTGGACAGTGCTTATGGCAATGAAAGGATTAAAACGGCCAACCAGAATG
>JAQUVV010000122.1 GCA_028693195.1 Lachnospira sp. | reverse complement strand
ACTGATTCAGAAACAACTGTGGAGACCATGTTCGACCGGGCCTATGCAGCCCAGAAGCTGGTCAAAGGAAGTGTAATTCAGCATTTTGCATATTACAATGCGGAACTTAAAAAGAAAGAGGAAACTGAGCAACGGATATCTCTGGAGATGCGAAATGCATTGACAACAGGACAGTTCCAGGTTTATCTTCAACCTAAGTGTGATATGAGAACGGGAGAAATTATTGGCTCAGAGGAACTGGTTCGCTGGGTACATCCTGAAGAAGGAATGATATCACCAGCGGAATTCATTCCGGTCTTTGAGAGAAATGGGTTTATCTCGGAGTTTGATCACTATGTATTGGAACAGTGCTGCCAGATGATTCGAAGATGGATGGACACAGGTATTAAGATTGTACCAGTATCAGTGAATATTTCCAGAGTGGATTTATATAATCCAAAGTTGTTTGAATCAATCTTAAGTATGGTGGATCGATATGAGATTCCGCATCAGTACATAGAATTTGAATTGACAGAAACTACATTTGTAATGGATAATGCACAGCTTACCGCATTATCGAACAAGTTAAGAGAACATGGATTCAAGGTTTTGATGGATGATTTCGGAAGTGGATATTCATCATTGAATTGCTTGAAGGATTTGGAACTGGACATGGCGCAGGATCAGGAAGTTGTATTTTTGTTATGCATATGAAGGAAACTATGAGTGGAGATGTTGCATTTGTGCTCAGTAAAGATTTGATCCTAGAGGCGGTCTGTAAGATGACCCAGACAAGCTATACGTTTGATGAGATGTTCAGGGGCGAAGAGGGGTTATCTGCGCTACAGGAATTTGGCAATATTATTGGCTCTGTTTATGTGAAAGCAATTGGAGAATATACGGGAATGAGATTCTTCCTCTCTCCAGTGTTGGTCGGATTGGAATGAGTAGACAAAGTGATGTCAGCAATCTATGGGCAGACTTCTGACAGAATTGCTCACAAGATACATGTGGAATCTACATTCTCTATGAGAACAGAAGATGGAGAGAAGATTGGACAGACTGGGCATATCATTATGATGCCAGCACCTTCTTTGATAATGGAGATGGCTTTTTCTTTGCTCATGGCATCTTTGTAGCAACGCTTGGAGCGTAATGCATCATACACATCTGCTAATGCCATGATTCTAGCACAGAGAGGGATATCCCGACCACTCAGACCTGTAGGGTAACCTTTTCCGTCCCAGCGTTCGTGGTGGAATTTCGCCATTTTACAGGCGGTCAGAAGTTTTTCGTTTTCGCCTGTTTCTTTCATGATATCCTGTAAAATCTGTTCGCCAAGGGTAGAATGGGTCTTGATGATTTCAAATTCTTCTTCTGTTAATTTGCCAGGCTTTTGAAGAATGGCATCTGGAATAGAGATTTTTCCAATATCATGGAGAGGAGCGGCCTCAACAATTAATTCAATATAATCATCGGTTAAGACATTGGCATAAGAAGGCTCTTTCTGCAGCGCGTGGCACAGAGTCTCAACATAGTGGCTGGTGTTTTTGATATGCGTACCGGTAAATCCGTCACGGGCTTCTACTAAATCAGCGAAGCTTGTGATAAAGGAAGTCTGCATCTGATTGGCAGCATGGGAGTATAATCGGAGGCGGTGATTCCTGGGAAAAGTTCAGCAGCTTTGTTGTTGAAAAAAAGCAATTCCGAGTCGTTGTTGATAAATAAGATACCATCACGTAGATTATCTAATACATCATCTTTGGCTACACGAAGGGCATTCAAGAAGTTGTACTTTAATGAGCAGATGAGTAGCATCGTAGCACATAGGATATAGCTTGGTGCCGTAATATCATATCCATGGGTAATACCAGAGAGATAAACTATAAAACTGAATAAAGGAATCAGCATAATCTGAATTAAATAGATTGTCTGCACTTTATCAGAACGGGTTTTTACAACCTGATGGTGTTTTATACAGAAATACGACATGATAATCGAGTATAGAACGATGAGTCCCAGGTATAGGTAATAAAGGATTCCATGACCTAATATTAAATGTGGAAAAAGACCATCATTTGTGAATTCAATAGAAGTATAGAAGAGCGTTTGATATTCGCAGGTCATAACAGACATAACGATGCCAGTATGAATTGCAAATAAAATAATTCCAAGAATTTTCGGATATCGAACTTTGCAGATATCCAATGGTATTAATCAGGGCGGCAGCAGTAAAGATCAGCATCATAGACTGATTAAAGGACGCTGGCTGATACAATATAAATGCCATATCAAAGAGCAGGAGAACGATTCCAAAATATTGAATGAATTGAATGAATTGATTCATTAGTAACCTCCAGAGTATATAAATTTGAAATTCTTCACGAAATATATATGAATATTGTAACACATATTTGGTTGAATCAAAAGAATGCAGTAAAAAAATCCCCCACCAAGTATAAAAACAATATTGATGGAGGATTTTAATTTGTATAATATGTTCAAGTCAGTGATATTGAATGAGATTATAGAGCTTTAATAAAACGCATAAAAGCAGTACGACCATCAGGGGTACATTTATATACACCGGCATCTTCAAGGACATGCACAAAGACTTTTCCGATTTCTGACTTTAGAATGTCCATCACATTTTCCCTTGTGATAGAGCTGACGCCATTGCGCATATAATGAGGCAGAAACTCTTTTGCCCATGCAGCATGCTTTTCTAATGAAGAATCTTCGGCAGGATCATTTCCAGCAAGAATACAGTTGGCAAGATTCTGCATTTCTTCTTGTAGGCGGGCAGGAAGAATAGCAAGACCCATAACCTCAATTAGTCCAATATTTTCTTTCTTAATATGATGATATTCATCATGTGGATGGTAAAGACCTAGTGGATATTCTTTGCTGGTATAGTTGTTGCGAAGAACCAAATCCAGCTCATATGCATCGTCTCTCATACGCGCAATTGGTGTAATGGTATTATGCGGCTCGCCATCTGTCTCAGCATAAACTTTTGCAGATTCATCCGTATATCCACGCCATTGATTCAGAATATGTGTTGCAAGTGCAACTAGACGATTTTTATCCTTGTGACGAATTCGAATCACGGACATTGGCCATTTTACAATTCCCGTTTCAATATCTTCATAGCCCTGAATAGTAAATGTTTTCTCGTAAGGAGCACGTTCCATGGCAAATGTATAGTGACCGCCCTGGTAGTGGTCATGACTTAAGATGGAACCACCAACAATGGGAAGATCAGCATTGGAGCCTAAGAAGTAATGAGGAAACTGTTCTACAAATCCAAGAAGCTTTTCAAAGGTCGCCTGTTCAATTTTCATTGGCGTATGATCGTAATTAAACAAAATGCAGTGCTCGTTGTAGTATACATACGGAGAATATTGCAGCCCCCACTGATTTCCAGCAATGGTCAAAGGGATGATGCGGTGATTCTGTCTTGCAGGGTGATCAATTCGTCCAGCATAACCAACATTTTCCTTACAAAGAAGACACTTCGGATATTTATCAGCAGACGCATTCTTAGCGGCAGCGATAGCCTTCGGGTCTTTCTCCGGCTTGGATAGATTGATGGAAATATCAATGTCTCCGTAGCAGCTAGGCGTCTTCCAACGAATATCTTTGCACACGCGATAACGGCGTATATAGTCAGAATCCTGGCTCAGCTTGTAGAAGTAGTCGGTTGCTTTCTCAGGACTTTCGCTGTACCTTTGTTGAAATGCTGCTGTGACTTCTGAAGGTCTTGGCATCAGGCAGTCCATGAGCTTCGTATCAAATAAATCTCGATAGCCAATGGTGTTATCGGGGAGAAGTCCTTGATTGGCAGCATAATCCAGCAAATCTTTTAGAATAAGTTCCAGACTGCGTGAGGCTTGAGTCATCATTTCATCTGCTTTAGCAGATGTATGTTCGTAATAATCTAGATGTAATGTCATTAAAATGCGGTTTCTTGCATAGATGCCGTCTTCCTCCGAAGAGAGAAGACCAGTTGAGAAACCATATTGAACCAGTTCGTCGATAACTGGGAAGATTGATATATTCATAGTATCTCCTTCATTATTATTCTTTATGAGAGGCGGCGGGCACCGTCTCCAATTTCAACAGTGTAGAAATCAGCTGCATATCCAATTTTCTTTTCATAGGCATTACCCACATTTTCAATAAACTGGTCAATATATGCATCTTCTACAATACTGATGGTACAGCCACCAAATCCTGCTCCGGTCATTCTGGAACCGATGACACCAGGACATTTCCAGGCTTCTTCTACTAAGGTATCCAGTTCGATTCCAGTTACTTCATAATCATCTCTTAAAGAAATGTGAGAAGCGTTCATCAGCTTTCCGAATTCTTCAATATTATTATCTTTCAATGCGGTTACGGCTGTGATGGTGCGCTGATTTTCTGCAACAGCATGTCGGGCACGTTTTACACATACGGGACGCTTGATTACATGTGATACAAGTTCAAATTCTTCGTTTGTCAGGTCGCCTAAAGAATTAATATCCTTGATGGTCTGAATCTGAGCCAATGCCTCTTCACATTCACCGCGGCGTTCGTTGTACTTGGAATCCGTCAGGGCACGTTTCTTATTACTACATGCAATGAGGATTTTTGCATTCTTTAACTGAACAGGAACATATTCACAGGTCAGAGTGGCAGTATCTAAGAACATGGCCTGATCTTTCTTTCCGTTTGCAATGGCGAACTGATCCATAATGCCACAGTTCAGGCCGTTGTAATGATTTTCTGCATATTGTCCTAATAATGCAAGCTGGACACTGGTGATTCCCTTAAAATCATTCATGTCTGCAAGCATGCATCCGGTAACGATATCAATAGAAGAAGATGAGGATAAACCAGCACCATTGGGGATGTTACCATAGTAGAACAGGTCATAGCCGGAAGACAGCATATGTTCGTGCTGTTCAAAGGTCCACATCATGCCCATTGGATATTCTTTCCAGTTATCGTGACAATTAGGACAGAATTGATCCAGCGAGGATTCAATAATGCCAAGTTCTGGAAAGTTTTCCGAATAAAAACGAAGCTTTCTGTCATTTCGTTTTCTAGCAACGAGATAGGTGCCAATTGTAATGGAACATGGGAATACATGTCCACCATTGTAATCGGTATGTTCTCCAATCAGATTGACACGACCTGGCGCGAAATACTCTCGAATGTCTCCATCGAAGCCAAATCTTTTCTGGAATTCTGTACGTAAATTCATAACGGTGATACCTCCTGTGGTAATTGACGTTTTCTTATATTGACATTATAATGAGAAATATAAAGGATAACAATGTATATATTGCGATTTTACTTGCATTATATTGAGGAAAAGAGCGAATATCTTATATGATAATTTTTTTGCAGCATGAGGTGGAATATGAAGCTACAGATTAATGAACTACAAAAAGAAGTGAAGGAGCATGGCTCTTATGAGTTCCCGGTGCGGACAAGTATGGAGAATTTATGCAGCTTTGATCAGAATGCATTTCCCTGGCACTGGCATCCAGAGATTGAGTTGACCTGCATTGTGAAAGGTGAAATGTATTATCGGATTAATCAGCAAGAATATCATGTTCATGAGGGAGATGCATTGTTCTGTAATACCAACGCACTTCATATGGGAAGTATGAGCAATGGAGAGGACTGTCATTATATATCCATTACATTTCATCCAAGAATTCTATATGGGTATGAGGGCAGTGAAGTGGAGCGGGAGTTTGTGAAGCCGTTATTGAATAATAGCAGTATGGGTGCCGTTGTTTTTCGGAAGAATCAAGGACAGACAAAAGAAGTCTGTAAAGGAATACGGACAATTTATGAATTGTTTCAAGAGAAACCTGTATTATATCCGCTTCAGGTACAGATTGATTTGCTGGAAATATGGAAAAGTATTTTAAGGGAAGCGCAGGGAAGTAAGGGCGTTGTTGAGCCTGAGGCGAAAGGTGAAAGCAGGGATATTGAGCGCCTGCGAAAAATTCTGGATTATATACACAGCCGCTACTCAGAGGAAATTACATTGGAAGAGATTGCAGAAGAGGCAGCCCTTTGTAAAAGTGAATGCTGTCGCTTTTTTAAGAAGCAGATGGGGCAGACGCTGTTTGATTATATTCTATCCTATCGGATTTCAATGAGTCTTTCATTGCTGAAATCGGGTTATTCTATTACAGAAGCGGGATTACAGTGCGGATTTCAGAATCCTGCATATTATTCCCGTGTATTTAAGAATGTGATGAAGAAGTCGCCAAGAGCGTATAAGAGTGAAATAAAACAGTGAAATTGCATATTTTAATATGAATCCATGAGATAATACAGAAAAGATAGTGTATAATTCTAAATACAAGTTAGGATTCGGGTGTCAAAAGGTGCTCTTCCACATTTATGCTGTCATATTGCACAAAAACGTCCTTTTTTATTCCGGCGTCCGATATTAAGAAACTCTAACCTTGATGAGGGGTGTTGTCTTTATTGACGCAAACAGTCCCATTCGCCCTCCGTGGATCAGTGGGCCTTCAATCAGACATCGTGTCTGATTGTTGCTGACAATATAACATCAAGCCAAGAGTTTCTAAATATCTACCGAGTCATAAAAATAGTTCGTTTTTGTGCAATCTGACAATAAAGTTTTGATAAGCACCTTTTGACATCCGAACCCTACTGTATATTCGAATTAGGGAGGTAAGGGAAAATATGTATCGTTTTGTAATTGTAGGGTCGGGGTGGCGTTCGATGTATTATGTAAGGATTGCCAAGGCACTTCCGCAGGTGTTTGAATTGAGTGCAATGTTGTGTCGAACGCAGGAGAAGGCAGATCGTATTGCAGAGGAAATGGATATTCATACGACGTTATCTATTGAGGAGTGCGAAAAATATCAGCCAGATTTCGTTGTTGTGGCTGTGAATAAGTCATCCATTGGCGAGGTTTCTAAGGAGTGGATGGCAAAAGGATTTACGGTATTGTGTGAGACGCCGCCGACGGTGGATGTAGAAGAATTACGTGAATTCTGGAGACTTCATCAGGCGGGTCAGAAGCTGTGCGTGGCAGAGCAGTATTTCCGTTATCCGACCTATCAGGCAATGTTAAAGGTATTGGACCAAGGTTGGATCGGAGAATCATACAATGTGAATGTTTCCTTGGCACATGAGTATCATGGAGTTAGTTTGGTTAAGAAAATTCTTCATACAGAAAATGAGACATTTTCTATATCAGGGAAACGGTACGCGTTCCCTGTCATGGAAACTGCCAGCCGCTATGAACATTTTACAGATGGAAGAGTGGCGGATAAGAGTAGAGATATGGTTACCATAGAGTTTGAGAGTGGGAAGGTGGCATTCTATGACTTTAGTTCCGAGCAGTATCGATCTGGGATTCGCAGTAATTATGTGAAGGTACAGGGAGTACGCGGGGAACTGCAGGGGATGGCAGGTTCCTATGGAAGCTTCTGTAAAATGTCAGAAGAGATTGCAGATCCTGATTATGAAAATCAGGAATACAAGGGCGGATTATTTACAGAGATTCACTATATGGATGAACTGAATCATCCAAGAAAGCAGTATTTGACATTAGATACCAGACAGGTTGCGACTGGGGATAACAATCCAAATCTTTCAGAGATTACGGAAGTTATAGGCGTGAAGCTTGGTGGATATCCATATGATGCGCCAGGTGGAACCATTGTGTATGAACCACAGGAAGAATTCGGACTATGCGGATTAGCAGAGGATGAGACTGCCATTGCATCCATGATGTTAGGCGCGGCAAGATATAACGAAGGTGGAGAAGAATTGTATCCGTTAAAGGATGCCCTAACAGATGCCTATATGGCGGG
>JAQUVV010000121.1 GCA_028693195.1 Lachnospira sp. | reverse complement strand
AGTGATAAGTCATGGTTGCTGTGAGCGGAATGAACAGTGACGAGTCATGTACTTGATAGTCACGGAGACTCAGATAGGATAGAAGAACAATACAAAATAAACATGGAAAGAGGTATATGATGATTGAATTAATGAAAAAAGGTGCGTACCTGGTAAACGGCTTAGACCTGGTAGAAGAAGATGCACAGGACGAACTTGCTGCGAAGACAGGAAGGGCGATTTCTAAGGAAGAAGCGGCAAAGAATACCATTGCTTATGGAATACTTGAAAAACATAACACTTCAGGAAGCATGGAGAAGTTAAAGGTTAAGTTTGATAAGATGACATCACATGATATTACATTTGTAGGTATCATTCAGACAGCAAGAGCTTCAGGACTTGAGAAGTTCCCAATTCCTTATGTTCTTACAAACTGTCATAACAGCTTATGTGCAGTAGGTGGAACTATTAACGAAGATGACCATATGTTTGGTCTGACTGCAGCAAAGAAGTATGGTGGAATCTATGTGCCACCACATCAGGCAGTAATTCACCAGTTCGCAAGAGAGATGCTGGCTGAAGGCGGTAAGATGATTCTTGGATCAGACAGCCATACACGTTATGGTGCACTTGGAACTATGGCGATGGGTGAAGGTGGACCAGAACTTGTAAAGCAGTTACTGAATAGAACGTATGATATTAATATGCCAGGGGTTGTTGCAATCTATATGACAGGCGCACCTATGAAGGGCGTTGGTCCTCAGGATGTGGCTTTGGCAATTATTGGAGCAGTATTCGGCAATGGTTATGTGAAGAATAAGGTTAAGGAATTCGTAGGACCAGGTGTATCATCATTGAGCGCAGACTTTAGAATTGGTGTAGATGTTATGACAACTGAGACAACTTGTCTTTCATCTATCTGGAGAACAGATGATCAGATTAAGGAATTCTATGATATTCATGGAAGAAGCGAGAGCTACAAGGAATTAAATCCTGGTGCAGTTGCTTACTATGATGGAGTTGTGAAGGTTGACTTAAGCAAGATTAAGCCTATGATTGCAATGCCATTCCATCCAAGTAATACTTATACCATTGAAGAAGTGAATGCAAATCTTGCGGATATTCTTCATGATGTAGAGCAGAAGGCACTTGTTAGTCTTGATGGACAGGTGGATTATCAGTTGATGAATAAGGTTAGAGATGGCAAGCTTTATGTGGATCAGGGAATTATTGCTGGTTGTGCAGGTGGTGGATTTGAGAATATCTGTGCTGCTGCTGATATCTTAAAGGGACGTTCGATTGGTGCAGATGAATTCACATTGAGCGTATATCCAGCAAGTACTCCAATTTATATGGAACTTGCAAGAAACGGTAGACTTGCAGATTTGATGGCAACAGGTGCAATCGTAAAGACAGCATTCTGTGGACCTTGCTTTGGTGCAGGAGATACTCCAGCAAACAACGCATTTTCAATTAGACATTCTACAAGAAACTTCCCGAATAGAGAAGGTTCTAAGCTTCAGAATGGTCAGATTTCTTCAGTTGCACTGATGGATGCAAGATCAATTGCAGCAACAGCAGCAAACAAGGGATTCTTGACAGCAGCAACAGATTTAGATGTAGAATTCACAGGACCTACTTACCATTTTGATCAGACAATCTATGCCAATAGAGTATTCGACAGCAAGGGAGTAGCTGATCCAGATCAGGAAATCCAGTTTGGTCCAAATATCAAAGACTGGCCAGAGATGGTAGCGCTTCCAGAGAATCTTGTGATTAAGGTTGTATCTGAGATTCATGATCCAGTTACAACAACAGATGAGTTGATTCCATCAGGTGAGACATCATCATATCGTTCTAATCCATTGGGACTTGCTGAATTCACATTATCAAGAAAAGACCCAGCATATGTAGGACGTGCAAAGGAAGTTCAGAAGGCTGAGAAGGCAAGAGAAGCTGGAGAATGCATGGGGGAAGCTCTTCCAGAATTAAAGGATATTATGCATAAGATCAAAGAGTCTTATGATGTATCTAAGGAAAATGTTGGAATCGGAAGCACAATCTTTGCAGTAAAGCCAGGTGATGGATCGGCCAGAGAGCAGGCTGCATCATGTCAGAAGGTACTTGGCGGTTGGGCAAATATTGCCAATGAATATGCAACGAAGAGATATCGTTCTAATCTGATTAACTGGGGCATGCTTCCATTTATCGTAGATAAGGGAGAACTTCCATTTAAGAATGGAGATTATATCTTTATTCCAGAGATTGCTACGGCAGTGAAGAGTAGAGCATCTGAGATGAAGGCATTCGTTGTGAACGAGAATATGAAAGAGTTCACATTGAAGATGGATGAGTTAACAGATGATGAAAGAAAGATTATTCTGGATGGATGTCTGATTAACTACTATAGAAATAATTAGTACACTTTAGATTTTGCCAGAATGTCATTGAGGGCAGAAACGGAGATTATATGGCAGAACAGAATATACTGGCTGGGGATATGAAGGTTCTTCAGCAGATTATGGGAGATATCAAGGAACATAACGATAAGACAGCGCTATTAGACAAGTTAAATAGCAGTGTTTCGGATATTCAGAAGCAGATTGATTCTTCAAAAAAAGCAGTTCAGGATGAGATTGATGGACGAGTGAAATCCAGCACAGATGCAATCTGTGCCGGATTTGACAAATCGATTGGCCAGGATCGGGAGAAGTTGAAGACCGTACAGGCTGAACGCGAGAAGGCAAAGCTGGCTGGGGTAAGAGAACGAATTGATGCCGAAACAGCGTCTCTTCGTGTAGAGAATGAAGATCTTGCTGAGCAGATTAATGAAGCTTTTATTCAGGAGAATATTTCTAAATTCTTTAATAGCAGAATGTTTTTGTCCATGTTCCAATCTAGAAAGATAAGTGATGGATTGATTTATCTGGCAGTTATGATTGCGCTGTATATACTAATTCCGTTGGCAGGATATTTCGTTCCTAGAATCCCTGTGGAAGCGGTATTAATCTATTATGCAGCTATGATTATTGTGCTGACTTCGGTATATCGTTTCATGTATGAGAAAAAGCTGGTGAAGCATATTGATGTGATTACTGCTGCGCATGACACGAAGGACAAGATTTGTGCAAATAAAGGCAAAATCAGAAAGATTATGAAAAGCATCAAAAAAGATCAGAATGAGGAAATGTATGGGCTTGAGATATATGATGACAGGATTCGTAATCTAAATGATGAGATTAGTTCTATTGAGGAACAGAAAAAGGCTGCACTGGATGAGTTTAATAGCACAGTGAAGCTGGATATTATGAAAGAAGTTCAGGGACAGAGTGCTGATAGAATCAAAGATATGGAAGCAGAGTTGGAAAAGAAGATATTAGAGCAGAATCGAATTGATGATCTCGTGAAGAAACAAAGAATCTACATTTCTTCAAACTATGAAGCCTATCTCGGAAAGGAATATGTGAACGCAGAGAAGCTGCAAAGCCTATTCCTGATTATGAAGTCAGGAGCTGCGGACACGATTGGTCAGGCGATTGCGGCATATAAGAACAGGCATTAATTGCATTGCTGCATACATTCGCAAGAACGTCTGCAATCTGAATCACAATGGAAAGATGAGTTGTCTGGAGTAGACGATCATTTCCGTTACCGGAGGTGTTAACAATACCGGTAATGTGAAGGTCGCCAACTTCAGGCAACTTTTTTTGTACGCCAAGGCCGGGAATTAGTGGCCCAGTACCAAGGGTGATATATCCCACGTGCTCAGGGATGCCAAGAGAGGCGTCGATTGCAATAATGAAGGGATTAAAATGTCTTTTATGAATGAGTTCCAGTGCGGAAGAGAGATTTGCGGCATGAACTGGTACACGGAGGGAACCATAAACATTTTTTATATGAAGATTTTCCAGCAGATAGCCAGTTACAGGGCCAAGACTATCACCAGTAGAACGATCACTTCCAATACAGAGGATAATGATTTCACTTTGCATATTATTGTAGGTGCGAAGAAGTTCTTTTAGCTGAAGTTCCATCTTTTGTGTCGTTTCAGTTAGAGCGGAATCATAATAATAAATCATAGAGCCTCCTTGGATTCTTGTTGTATAGAAATTATATGGGACAAGAGTCAGAGTTATGCAGAAATCTTTTTTAATCCCATGACAAATTATGATAAGTTTTTTATTGACAGAGTGCTACGATGCATTATGACAGATTGTCAGAGGAGGTACCCAAAACATGATTGAAATAATATGCGATGGTGGTGATGACAAAGGAGAAAATGCAAATTCTGTTAATTCAACGGGAATTAGAAGACCAAAGAATATTAAGCAAATTGGGGACGTCAGCTCTGGTAAACAGATATATATTGAGGATTATGCATTTACATATATTAATTCTATTGCATATAACTGTCGTTCACAGAAACAGGCTGGGGTACTATTAGGAGAGCTTCAAAACGATGGGGAAGAAAGGTGCGTGTTCATCAAAGGGGTTGTAAAAGCCAGGTTGATTGACGGGAATCATGAAATTTGTTTTGATGAAAATGTATGGAATGGAATATACACAGATGTAGAAAAATATTTTCCAAATCTTCAGATTGTTGGTTGGTTTGTGGTTATGCCGCAGGTGACAGAACTGGATATGAGAAAACTGAAAAAGATACATCTGGATCAGTTCTCTGGAAATATGAAGGTGCTCTATCTAGTGGATGCGGCAGAGAAAGAAGAGAATTTTTATCTATATGATAAGGACGAGCTTCGCAGACAAAAGGGATATGTGTGCTTTTACGAGAGAAACTGTGAGATGCAGGAATATATGCTGGAGCGAAAGGTTAAGAAATCCAGTGAGGAAAATAATAACGATAAGGTCATGGAGTCAATCCGAAATGTGATTCATGAGAAGGAGGAGGTTAGACATCAGAAACGAAGTAATAGTTTTACCTATGGATTTACGGCATTGATGGTGACGGCTGTTTTGGTAACAACGATTAATTTAATGAATAACTATCAAAAAATGCAGAAATTTGATCAGTCTATAAAAAAACTGACGGCGCAAATGTCTGGAGATGAAAGTGATGTGGAACAGGCGGGGACAGAGGAGGGAGTCGTATCAGTCAATAAGCTTGCTGGAGATGTGTATCCTACAGAAAAGCAGGCGGAAACAACGGAAGCAGCTACGGAAAAAGAAACAAGGGAGGCACATACTGAACCTGTGAGTCCAGAGGCATCTAATGTGGCAAAGACACCAGCTTATTCAGAATATTCAGTCCAGCAGGGGGATTCCATAATGAGCATTTGTAAGAGACATTACGGCTCGATTGATAGATATGAAGAAGTGTTGGCGTTGAATCAGCTTGAAGATCCGAATATGTTGTATGTGGGGGAGATTATAAAACTGCCTTGAATATTTCACCTAATATTGTATAATGGTATCAGTATGCATGCAAAACCATGAAGTTCACGGGAAACCATGAATGAGAGGTTACTGTGACTAGAGTGAACAGTAACAAGGAGTGCGATAAAGGGG
Organism: Lachnospira sp.; assembly: GCA_028693195.1. Lineage (GTDB taxonomy): Bacteria > Bacillota > Clostridia > Lachnospirales > Lachnospiraceae > Lachnospira. Next base: position 2,344 of record JAQUVV010000121.1, on the reverse strand, counting down.
ACAGCAGAATGGCTGATATTATTTCAGGAAAATCCAGATTCAATGGAGATAAAAAGGCACCAATACATAAAGTGGTCAATATATCAGGGGTACAGGCAGCAGAGGATTTGGATGAACAGGCTGTAAGACAAAGGATTAAGAATCACAGAAGACACGTATTAATCGTACTGGCAATTGTAGCAGTAGTAGTAGTTGCGGCGATTTTCATTGTTCGAAGAATTATAGATAACACAACTTATACAACATATAGTGTTCGGAACTCAGTGAATAGAGATGATACAGAAACAGCTAGTTATATGGGGTTTGGAGAAGGGTATATTCGATATAGTAATGATGGTATTTCATATTTCGATGAGAAAGGAAAAGCAATCTGGAATCAGACATATTCTATGCAGAAGCCGCAGGTTAAGACTTGTCAGGACAAGCTTGCGGTTGGAGATTTGAATGGCAATCAGATTTATGTGTTTGATGAAAAGGGACTCATGGGAAAAGTGGAAGTTCCTCTTTCTATTTCACAGATTGAAGTTGGAAAACAGGGAGTTGTTGCTGCAATCCTGGAGGATAACAATGCAAACTACATCAACCTGTACAGCGCCAATGGAGAAAAACTCTACACAGTAAAGACGACACTTTCAGGAGATGGATATCCAGTTGATATCAGTATCTCAGATGATGCAAAGAAGTTAATTGCTTCATATATATATGTAAGTGGAGAAACAATGAATACGAATGTCGTATTTTACAATTTCTCAGATGTAGGACAGAATGAGACAGAACGTGTAGTTGGTGGATTCAATCATTATGGAAGTACTATTGTAGGAGATGTTCAGTTTGTAACAGATACTGCAGCAGTTGCTGTGGGAGAAAATGTTGTTACGATATATAAGATGAAAGAGTATCCAAGCATTGCGAAAGAATTTACTGTAGACAATGAAATTGAACGTGTGTTTTTCAGTAATCAATATATTGGTTTATTAATGAATAATGCGGATTCAGGAGAGCTGTATAAGCTGGAGGTTTATGATATTTCTGGTTCAAAGGAATTTGAAACGACATTTAATACCCAATATAATCGATTTCAGTTTGATGGGAATAGCGTGGTTATGAATAATGCCACCTCATTTCATGTGATGAATATGTCAGGTAAAACACTGACTATGCAGAATGTAGATTTGCCATTGAATACAATCATTGCCACTGGAAATAGAGGAAAGTATATCATGGTCAATTCGAAGTATATACAGAACATAAGGATGAAATAGGTAGCTGGAGGACTACAAATGAGGTGGATATTAATTACAACATTAGTTATTTTTGCACTGTTTGGGTTTGCAGGATGGAGAAAAGGGATTATTCGTATTGTTGTTTCAATTGCGGCTTTGTTGATTGCAGTCCTTGCAACAGCATTCTTTTCACCACTTGTTACGGAGACGTTGAAGAAGAATACGAAAATCTATGATCACCTTTGTGAAACAATGTATCAGGCAGTGAGTAATAATGATAGAATTAATGAGACTGTGGATACGACAATTGCAGATAGCAGTCAAGTTACAATCAATGAGAGTGAGATTTCACAATATGAAAATAAGCTGGAAGAATATCTAGATCGAATCAGTGGCGCTGTAAATCTGCCAGAGCAATATGGAGAGAAGCTTTCAGAGATGACATCTAATGAGATTCTTTCTGGAGTGCTGGCGGGTGAGTCTACAGTGAGGGATATCGTAGTTGGTGCTTTTGCAATCAGACTGGCAGATATTATTCTTCAAGCAATTGTTTATATCATTATGTTTGTTGTGATTTATGTTGTTCTGCAGATAGTTGTGGTTGCAACAGGTGTGATTGCAAAGCTTCCAGTTATTCATGGAGCCAACAAGCTATTGGGACTTGTGTTTGGATTGGTTGAAGGATTGCTGGTTGTCTGGATATTATTTACAGCATTGACAGCCTTCAGTGGCGTTGATTCTATTGCCACTGCACTTGCGGACATTAATAATCATTGGTTCCTTCAGTATCTATATGAACATAATGTGATTATGAAGATGATTTTCAGATAAAATAAGGTATCTATATATAGTAGAAATATTAGAAGCGTGTTGCACAAAATGTGGTTGCAAGACGCTTCTTTTTATTTCGAGAAAAAACTTTAATAAAATTGAAAATAAGTGTTGACAAAGAGAACCAGGGATGATATTATAATCAAGTCGCCGCAAGAGACGACAAAACAAAAAGACTTAAAACCTCAGTAAATAAGCGGGTTTTGGTTAATATGAACTTTGATAATTGAACAGTAAAACAACCTTGAAAATTCTTTAAGAATTATTCAATAAAGCGAATCGTTTTTGAT
>JAQUVV010000120.1 GCA_028693195.1 Lachnospira sp. | reverse complement strand
CTTTATGACACATGATATCACCGACCCAATAGTCCGTGATATTAACCTGGAAGACCTGAATAATCATGCGGTTCCTATTGTTCCACTAGAGGATATCAATGAACGTGCAAAAATTGCAGAAAACTTTTACGCCCATGAAGAGAAATTGCTGAACTATATCCGTGAGGGAAATGAAGAGAAAGCATTTGCAGAGGCAAAATTCTTCACCCGTTCCAACATGACGCAAAGGATTCCCAACCGGCTTTTATCTCACCGCTCTCTCGTTTATTCAGCAAACACACTCTATCGAAAAGCTGCACAGAGTGTCGGAATTCATCCTATTTATCTGGATGAAATCAGCCAGGGATTTGCAAAAAGATTAGCCATTTGTACAACTCACCAGCAGATTGATGCCATCTATCATGATATGATTGTGGATTACTGTGCTCTATGTCGTACACATTCCACACAGCAGTACAGTCCGAACATGCGCACCATCATCAATTACATTTCGCTGAACTTAAGTGAGGATATTAACCTGAACTCCATAGCAGAAGCAGTGAATTTCTCACCAAGCTATATATCCAGAAAGTTTAAAGAAGAAGTCGGCACCACACTTCCAAAATATATTGCGGAACAACGTATCGAACTGGCAAAGAGTCTCCTGGAAAAGACCGGTATGTCTGTAAAAGAAGTCTCCTACTATATCGGAATCCCAGATTGGAATTATTTTACGAAGCTATTTAAAAAATCTGTCGGTGTTACACCATCAGAATATAAGAAGAATATCTAAAGACTGGCTATATGCATGCAAAAACTGCGTGGTACATGGAAACATTCTCCATATATCACGCAGTTTATATTATTTATATCTTGATTTCTATGTTATTTCTATGTTCAACAATCCTGACAAAGAAATTAATTTCGGCAAACATTCTCTTCTTTATTAGTTCCCTCAACCTTCTTTAACGTAATCAAGCATATGACTCCCGCCAGAATAATGGAGAAATAATCTGCCACAGGCTGTGCATAGATGACACCGTCCAGATGAAACAATGCATCAAAGACGAATATCAATGGCACAAAGACAAGTCCCTGTCTGCAAAATGTAAGAATCAGTGAAGGCAATGCCTTCCCCATTCCCTGTAACGTATTAATACACAGGAACAAAAGTCCTAAGAATGGTCCCGGTAATTGCAACGCAAGCATGATCTGAGTTCCTACCGCCACAACTGCCTCATGGTTAATAAAGGAGCGTATGAGAAATGTCTTTGCAAAGAAGATGAAAACAGTCAAGATTGATCCTAAAATCACCGCACACATCGCTGTGAATTTAAAGACTTGATTTAATCTCTTGAAATTCTTTGCTCCATAATTGTATCCAATCAATGGCTGAATGCCAGAGCACAATCCCACCTGTAAAAGTACCACCAGCATATTTGTCTTAGAAGCAACGCCCATGGCTGCAACTGGTGTATCTCCATACTGAATCAGCGCATTATTTAGCACAATCTGCGCTACACTCATCAATATGGTATTTAGCGATGCTGGTACACCGATTTTCACCACATCCATAACAATTCCGTCTGCCATACTAAAATACTTTGGACTAATAGACAGCGAGGATTTCTTTCTAATAAAGAATATAAAGTAATAGGTACATGCTGCCATATTACCAATCAGAGTTGCAAGAGCTGCTCCAAACACCCCCATGTCGAATACAAGAATCAATATTGGATCTAGGATAATATTGGTAATTGTTCCAATCATATTTCCAGTCATAGATTGCCTTGCAGCGCCTTCTCCTCTTAGGATGTTACCAAAAGCAAAACCGAGAATAATAAAAGGGCCACTGACTGCAATTAACGTAATATATTCCCTTGCATATGCTGATGTATTCTCTGATGCGCCAATCAGCTGCAAAATTCCATCCATTCCCAATATACAGACCAGCATAATAATAACACCAAGTCCAATAGATGCATAACAACAAAAAGATGTGATTTTCTTTGCTCTTTCGCTATTCTTTGCACCTAAGGCTCTAGCAATAGCAGAGCTGCCACCTATACCAAAAAGATTTCCGATTGCCATCATAACAGTAAATACCGGCGCAGATATAGATACTGCTGCCACCTTCATGGCATCACCTGTCTGTCCAATAAAAAATGTATCTGCCATATTATAGATGACTACCACCAGCATAGAAATAATGGTTGGAATTGCCATCTTTGCAACCGCTTTTCCGACGGGTGCATGTTCAAAAAGTTCGTTCTTATTATTCATTTTCCACCTGTGCAATTACAAAACGATCTGCACTTTCCTTCAACCGTTTTGCTACTTGATTATTCTCATCTGCCTGATTACTTACAACCGCAATATTCTCTACAAGAGACTGCATATTATTGGCTGCATCTCCAACGCCCTGCGCACTCTCGTCTACCGCTGTATGAATGCTTGTTAATCCATCTCGAATTGCAATCATATTAGACAGAATATCTTCGTTATCCTTTTTATAGTACCCCATAATATCACTGATCATCTTGGAGTCTGCGCTATATTGCTCGCCGCCTCGCACAAAAGAATCATAATCTGGTAAGATTGTCTCATTAATGTAATTGGTTATTTTTTCCGAAGAGCTCGTCAATCCCTGTACTGCTGCAATCACCTGCTCGTTAATGGTCTGAATATTATTGGCTGCCATCCTGCTGGAATCTGCAAGCTTTCTAATCTCATCGGCTACAACTGCAAATCCCTTTCCGGCTTCTCCAGCTCTTGCCGCTTCAATGGATGCATTTAATGCTAACAAATTGGTCTGTCCGGAAATACTTAAGATATCTGTGGTTAACTGGAACACCTGATCAACCTTTTTACTCTCCTCTAATGCAACTTTCATTTCTCCTGTGATTTCGCCAATCATCTGGCTGGTATTTTCCAAATTTTCTCTAGCCACCCGCTCCAATTCTGTTGCACGATCCTTCATACCCAATGCATAATTGTTCGTTCTTTCAATCTGTTTTACCAAATCTTCAACATTTTCTTCTGTTCCCGTACCGATTTCTTTCATATTCTCAGTTGTGGCTGCAACCTCTTCCATTGCTGCGGATATTTCTTCCATAATCGCAGAAACTTCATTCACATTATCCTTTGACGAAACCGCACTTTCCGAAACACGTCCTGCCACATCATCTAGAACCATAGACTGTTCCATCAAATTCTCAATCGTATCCTGAAAGGTTTCCATAAAATGGTTGATTCCCATAGAAGATTTTCCAATTTCATCCTTGGAGGATACATGCAGTCTCTTGGACAAATCTCCCTGTCCTATTTCAATATCATGAATAATTTCTTCAAGCTGCTTCTGCTGCTTCTTCAATGGCTTTACGACCATATGATAGATTGCAATAATTGTTGCTACAAATGCAACCAACAAAACCGCCATCATTGAGAAGGTAATAATCGTACTTCTTCGATATACCTGATGCTGCTGCTCTGTCATCTCCTGAATTCTCGTATTATTACTCGTTGATAACTCATTCATATATACAGTAATGGAATTCAACCATTCTTTCATAGATTGATTTGCCATAGAAAATGCTTTTTTCTGATCTGTATCTGCAACATTCAGAATATTTGCTATCTCATTCTGTGCATCAGAAATTGACGTGAACATACTTTTCATCTTCTGCAATTCAATTGCATTAAAACGGTCTGATAATGCAAGAATCTGCTTCTGATTTTCTTCCAAATGTTCTGTATGCTCCTGCATCTGTGTCTTCACATAAGCTGTCAATCCTGAATTCCCAGCAGAAGATATATAAACCATGGTCAATGATTGTAACTTTTCAAATGTAAGATTTATTTCATTAAGATTTCTGGTCACTTCCGCTCCCTCTGTTGAAATCTCATCACTCAATTTCTGATTATTGGTCATCGCTGTAAAAACCAAGATAAATCCCATAAATGCTGCTAACCCCAAAACACATACCGGCATCATGATTTTAAATAGTACACTGGATTTTCTGTTTTTCTTATTTTTCTTTATTGTTTTATTTTGCTTTCTTCCCATTATAATTTTCTCTCTTTCGTCTGCTTTTTCTGTCGTTTAATATAATGTAAATTCTTTCCAGTCCACCACAGTATCTCCGATCAGTTTGAAGAATAATGGATAGTTTCCTTCTGGTGCATCGAACTTGCTGTGAAACACCTTCCAGCCATCTGTTTTACCAATTACAATGCTTGCCACTTCTTTCGTACACTGTTCATCTATGAATATCTTCATATCACATTTTCCAAGTGCTGAAGCTTCAATACTGATATGCTTTGCAGTCCCTAGATGAAAATACTTAAATCCAGCAATCGTACCATCCTTCATATTGGCAATATATTGAATGTTATGCTCTTCCTGATCATCTAATCTTTCCTCAAAGAAATGTGGCTGTACCCCTCTGACACACTTGCGAATGGTGTAACGCTCTTTTCCAATACTTTCATGAGTCAGATGACATGCATAAGTTGCATTGTATGTTCCAATTCCTTCTAACGGTTTACCATTCAATCCACAACTGGTCATTTCCGCTTGGGAAAATGTTCCATCTTCATTGAGAGTAACTGGCTCCGCGCACCCCTGTCTGCAGCATTCGATACCATGTGTCTGACGATGATAGAAGATATACCATTGTCCATTGATTTCTACCAAACCGCCATGAGTATTGCCATATGGCATCTTCGGCTCCGTATTTCCCTGATATCCAATATCTGCATTTGATACCAGAACCCCGCCATAACGGTATCCTGTCATCGGTTCCTCAGAAACTGCATAACACAGCTCATGGGTCTGATCAGAAGAATAGACCATATAATACATTCCATTATTCTTTCTAGGTGAGGATGCCTCATAAAAAGCATGTCTTTCAAACTCTGTATCCTTTGATGCCAGACAACCAGGTAGTAATTCCACAGGTCCCTGCTTGATTGTCTTCATATCTGATTCTAACTCGAAAGCAAGACTATATCTTCCTGCCACGTTAATCCATGGTGATTCTGGTGTTGGAACAAAGCCTGTATATAAATAGATTCTGCCATCATCGTCCATCAATACTCCAGGGTCAAAAAGTTTCGCCTTTGGTTCTGTTCCATCTGCAAATGTGATATTTCCATAATAAGTAAATGGCCCCTGGGGTTTCTCACTAACCGCAACCTCGCATGCATTTCTCGCGCCACGATTATAATATAGGTAATATCTGCCATCACTGCCCTGAACGCAGTCTGGAGCTGCCAGATTTCCTGCTTCCTCGATGTCTGCTCCGGTCTGCTCATATGTATAAGATATTCCCTCGTACTTCCAATCACTTAAGTCACTCAACGGTGCGCTCCACACCACATAATCATTGACACAGAACTGCTCTGCGCCTGCCTGATCATGGCTTCCATATACATATAATCTATCTCCAAACACACGTGGCTCTGCATCTGGAACATACTCCCACAAAGGAAGATATGGATTCATTGCCTGTTTTTTATTCATATTTCATTTCTCCGTTTCTGCTAAATTTCAAAATTTCTAAACCCATTAATTGTATGGTAACATGTCAATTCAGCTGTTCGATAGAAAAATTAGATACAAAAATAGCAAAATTGAAACCTTCTACACAAAACAAAGAGTTTTTATTTATCAATCTTTATTAATTCTGCATTCAGTCTCTTACAGTCTTCCTCTGAAACCTCATTCTTCATATAGGTAAGCACACGCTCCAGTGGAAGTCCACCACGACGATCTCTCAGTGATTTTCCAAGATTCTCATTAAACGCATCAATCACCTTCATTGCTTCTTCATTTTCCAGAAGAACCAGACAGGATTCGCGAATAGAAAGTTTTCCCTTTGGAAACATCTTTTCTTCTTCCAGTGCATCGATAAACCAGTTTTTTACATTCAAACCCGGATTTTCATCCACAAATACGTAGGACGAATCTGGCTGACTCACGCCCATGAAACATACTTGATCAAAGCTTGTTCCACTATGTGCCTTCATCACATTCTGTCCATGATGAATGCTGATATTTTTAAAGACAAATACTCCTGTATCAGATTCACATGATACCTCAATACCATTGGCAAGCAGCATCACACGTTTCTGATTGGAATAAACCTTCACATCCATTGCTCCTACTTCTCTATTCACATATCTGCTTTCAGCAATTCTTACAAAAGGCTGGTCCGACCACTGTGACTTATAATAGTAAAATGCATCTTTTTTCGTCCTGCGGTCATAAGAAATCAAGCCCTTTCCATTCTTATACTTGACACCGCCTTCGTTACGAATCTTGCTTCCGAAGTCATAAAAATTCCATACATAAGTGCCCCAGATATAATCCTTCTTTGAAAAAATCGGATATACTGTCTCATGATATAATGCTTGAAATTCTTCTGAATAATCCTTCACCTTGGGATTGGTATTGTGGAATTTCAGATTGCAATCCACTCCATACTCCGTAATTCCTAATGGAACCTGTGGGTTTTCCTGATGGAACTTTTCAATAAAATCATCATTATCCTTCATTTCTCCATAATACCATCCAAAGTAAATGTTATATCCAACTGCATCTGTGATAAAGTTTAATTCGCTGTCATTCTTTACACAGAACAGATTTGCTGATGCTGAAATTCTCGTGGAATCCAACTCTTTCACTAAGTTATTCAATCCTCGAACCTGTTCATATGTCGTCTCATCTTCTGCGAACATGGCAATCTCATTCTGTACACCCCAGAAACAAATCGACGGATGATGCATATTCTGCAATATCAATTCCTTAAGCTGCTGACAAGCATTTTCAAAAAATGCCTCTGTCTTGCTGATCTTTAAAAATGGAATCTCTGCCCATACAATCATACCAGTCTCGTCACACAGGTCATACATCTTCTGCGGATGCTGATAATGCGAAAGACGAACACTGTTTGCTCCGATTTCCAGCAAATCCGCCATATCCTTTTCCTGATGCTTCTCAGTCGTCGCATTGAACACGCCACCAAAATCCTGATGCTTTGCCACACCATTGATCTTCATATGGCTTTCATTGAGATAAAATCCTGTTTCTGCATCCAGTCTTACTGTCTTGAAACCAATCAACTTCTCCACATGGTCAATCACTTCATGATTTCTCATCAATTCCACAGTAAAGGAATACATATGCGGATTTGTCATTCCATTCCATAGCTGTGGATGCTGAATAACAATTTTCTTTATATTTTTCCCCTGATTAATTTCTACAATCTCATTATAAACAATATCACCTTGATGATCTCTGCATATATATCTTACATATAATGGAATGTCCGATTTTTTCAATAAATGTGTTTCTACCGAAGCCACACCATTCTGAGCCTCATCCACATCCGTACATACAATGACACCGTCTGTTCCATAATAAGTACGGTCAAAACAATCCTGATCTGTTACTATCACATTCACATCTCTATAAATTCCGCCAAATACGGTAAAATCTCCCGCCAAAGGTGAAATAACATCAAAAGAACGATTATCTAACAGCACTGTAATTTCATGCTCTTTTTTCCCTTTGCACTGTTCGGTAATATCGAGTGCAAATGCAGCGTATCCGCCCTTATGTTCTCCTACATATGTATCATCCACATAGACTCTGCACCACCGATCAGCCCCCTGAAATTGCAGGAACACATTTTGATTAGAAGCAATTTCTAATTCCAGAGATCTTTTGTATATTACTGCTCCTTCATATGCATTTCCATCCTGATACCAAGTATGAGGAATGGTTACATCTTCGAACATACATCCACTAGTATCCATCTGATCCATATGTTCAATGGATTCTATATCTACTTCTGGCAGCTTTGCGAACTGCCATTC
>JAQUVV010000119.1 GCA_028693195.1 Lachnospira sp. | reverse complement strand
AAGAAATATGGTCAAAGGTCAGATAAATGTGATTTTCAATCATGGATAGATTCGGGAGATTGTATCTAGAATCCAGTTTTATCAGAATCGTGCGATATTGATCGTTTATGTGAAGTTTTCGTTCATTTAAAACATCCATGAGATAGTCATGGTTGATTTCGGTATTATCGATTAAGGCGCGAATAATATAATTCAACTGATTTTTCTTGCCAAAGTTTACAGAATCTATTTCCTGCTCTCGTAGAATTAATGATGTAATCTTCTGTGCAAGTACGGCATATTGACGGACTTCATCAGGATTGCCACTAATACCGATGACTGCAATGATTTCGCGATTATAAGTGAAAGGAATATTTACTCCCTTCTGAGTTCCATAAAAACTGTCATTAGAATCTACTTCAATGGTTTCACCAGTATCGACAACTTTCTTTCCGATTTCATGAAAATCACCAATACGGGACGAATCTGTACTTGCGAAAATTGTCCCCTTTGGGTTAATGAAATTAATATTATGCCCACAGACATCCTTAACGGTGTCTACGATTTTCTGTGCAGTTTGTCTAGATAATGAAATTGCCATATGTACCAGAACCTCCTAATTATGATTGGATTTAAATCAGAGTTTATACGGCGTGTGCCGTGCCCCCCGATAGAACGTTGTTCTATCGAAAACATGCAAGGCTCTGAATGGTTACAAAATATCTCCTGAGTCATAAAACAAAACACTTCTTACGGGATTCGCCTGTCCACGTTATGAGAGCCTCGCTTTTCATACAATTATGTTTTCTGTATATGTCTCCAATATGTGAAAAAGAAATTGAGTATTGTACTATTTGTGATTAATAATGTAAATATTAGTACAATCAACACAAGAGTATAATGCAAATATATGATAAACATACGAAGTTGTACTTCCTATGTTTATATAAAACAAATATAGTACATTTTCAATATATTTTGTATTTTTATTGCTTGTATTAAGTTAAAAAAATACAATCCAATATATTCTCAATAAAATTGACATGAGGTTCATCCAATGAGAATGGTTTATTGTACTAATTCTTTATAATATGAGCATAAAAAGTACAAACAGTTGCAACAGGTAGGAATTCACATATAAACTTTAATCTATATGTGTTATATATAACATATAAAATGAAAAATATCAATTATATATGTCACGTGTAACATTTTGCAAACGAGAAGGATTTGCTATGATAATGTCAACAAAAGTAACAAGGGTAACACAAAGAAAACAAGAAGGAAATTCAAAGAAAACACAAAGAAAAATCAAAGGAATAAAAAGGAGAAGCATATGAACGTAGTGGTAGCGATTGACTCGTTAAAAGGAAGCTTGACATCTCTGGAGGCAGGAAAAGCAATTTCAGAGGGGATTAAGAAGGTGATGCCAGATGCGCAGATAGAGGTGAGACCGTTAGCGGATGGTGGCGAAGGTACGGTGGAAGCACTGGCACTTGGAATGCATGGACGTTTAGAAAATGTGACGGTTACGGGGCCGCTGGGAGAACAGGTTTCAGCAGCATATGGAATTCTAGATGAGACATCAATGCAGGAAGCAGAAGATAGAATAATCGCCGGAACACAGGTACAGGATAGAACAGGAATGGAAAAAGGAAGGAGCATGTGCGAAGGAGGAGGCAGGACAGCAATTATCGAGATGTCAGCAGCAGCAGGAATTACGCTTGTAACAGAAGAGGAACGAAATCCTATGTATACGACAACCTATGGTGTTGGTGAAATGATCAAGGATGCGATTCAGAAAGGCTGTAGACACTTCATTGTGGGAATTGGTGGCAGTGCAACCAATGACGGCGGAATCGGAATGCTTCAGGCATTGGGCTATGGAATTCTGGATAAGGATGGAAAACAGGTTTCTTATGGCGCACAAGGATTGAACGAAATCGAGAAGATTACAGATGAGTATGTGATTCCTGAGTTGAAGGAGTGTACATTCCGTGTGGCGTGTGATGTGACGAATACATTATGTGGTGAGCAGGGATGCAGTGCAATCTTTGGGCCACAGAAAGGTGCAACACCAACGATGATTATGCAGATGGATAAGTGGCTGGCATACTTTGCTGCGCTTTCTAGAGAAAAATATCCGCAGGCTAATATGAATCAGGCAGGAACGGGTGCAGCAGGTGGACTTGGATTTGCATTTTTAACTTATACCAATGCAGTGCTGGAATCAGGAATTAAGATTGTACTGGAAGAGACGAGATTAGAAGAGTACGTAAAGGACGCCGATATCGTGGTGACTGGAGAGGGGCGTTTGGATGGACAGACAGCATTCGGGAAAGCACCCATTGGTGTTGCTGAGATTGCTAAGAAATATGGAAAGAAAGTTATCGCGTTTTCGGGATGCGTGACAGAAGATGCAGCTGTTTGTAACGAACATGGGATTGATGCATTTTTTCCGATATTAAGAGGCGTGGTGACTCTTGAAGAAGCCATGAATGCGGAAAACGCGCGTGAGAATATGATTGCGACGGTGGAGCAGGTGTTCCGCTTGATTGATGCATATAACCAAAGATAAAACAAAGAAAATCTTACATAAAAGCAAATTCAGATTAAATAGGAGGAAAACAGATGGGTACATATACATTTACGACAGTCGGTGCGCTGATTGGTCTGGTAATTGCAATTGTTCTGATTATTAAGAAAGTACATCCAGCTTACAGCTTGATTCTGGGGGCATTGGTAGGAGGATTGATAGGTGGCGGAAGTCTCCTAACAACAGTGAACACTATGGTGACAGGAGCACAAAGTATGATGTCATCGGTACTTCGAATTATGACATCAGGAATTCTGGCAGGTGCATTGATTAAAACTGGTTCAGCAGAAAAAATTGCAGATACAATCGTAAGTAAATTGGGACAGAAGCGTGCAATTGCAGCAATTTCTATTGCAACCATGATTATTTGTGCAGTGGGAGTTTTTGTAGATATTTCGGTAATTACGGTTGCGCCAATTGCTATTGCCATTGGTAAGAAGGCAGGACTTAGCAAACCAGGTGTATTGCTTGCGATGATTGGTGGAGGAAAAGCAGGAAATATTATTTCTCCAAACCCGAATACCATTGCAGCATCAGAAGCATTTGGTGTTGATTTAACAGCGTTGATGATGAAGAATATTATTCCAGCACTCTGTGCATTGGTAGTGACAATTATTCTTGCAGGTGTTCTTTCTAAGAAAAAGGGAAGCTCTTTTGATGATGTGGATGAAGAGACAGATGTAAAACAATTACCAAACTTTTTCCTTGCAATTCTTGGCCCAGTGGTTGTTATTATCTTATTAGCTCTTCGTCCAATATGCGGAATCAGTGTTGATCCCTTAATTGCATTGCCATTAGGCGGACTGGTAAGTATTGTTGTAACCGGAAATGCAAAGCATACCGTGGCATACACAGAATTTGGACTTAGTAAAGTCATTGGGGTATCTATACTGTTGATTGGTACAGGAACATTGGCAGGAATCATCAAAGCGTCTGCGTTGCAGTTTGATATGATTCATTTACTGGAAATCATGAATATGCCTGCATTTATCCTTGCACCACTTTCAGGTATTCTCATGGCAGGTGCAACAGCTTCAACAACAGCAGGTGCGACCATTGCATCACAGACATTTTCAGGAACGCTGATTTCTGCAGGAGTGCCGGCAATTTCAGCTGCCGCTATGATTCATGCAGGCTCTACAGTTATTGATTCTTTACCACATGGCTCATTCTTCCATGCAACAGGTGGTTCTGTATTTATGAATATCAAGGAAAGAATGAAATTGATTCCATTCGAGGCATGTGTAGGCCTTACCAGTACGATTATTTCAGTTATCATATATTTATTATGATGGTGACAAAATGCTACGTTGCTTTATCATACGCCCCGCAGGAATTTATTGACTGCGGGGTTTGCTTTTTTCCCTGACGTATTTATGCTATACTCATGCAGTAAAAAGTGAAAAACATAAGTTGATTAATATAAATCAAAAGCAGTAAGTACATGAGGTTGATATGAAGGATAGAATATTACAGTTCATAAAAAGTAATAGTAAGAAATTGATTGCAGGAGTAGTGATTATTCTTGTACTTGTATTTGCGTTCTGGTATGGAAATGGAACCAAAGAATCCAGAGGGTTTTCTGTGCAGAATCAGCAGGAAGAGATGGGGCAGACATCGGAACAGACTACAAAGGAAAATGTAACGCAGAATAAGGTGCAGGAAGGAACGAAAGCGGAGGCAGAAGAAGAAAAAACTGAGACAGATGAAGCTCAAGAGCAGGGGAATATACAGGGGACTGATTCTATTGTATCTGATAGTGGTACATCAGACAATGGAATTTCATCGGAAAGAACAGAATCGGATAGTGAAGATGTTCAGCCCAATGGAAATAATACAGAAAATGGGAATCAATCATCTGATCTTGAACAGATTATGACCTGTACATTATCGATTTCCTGTGCATCTGTTTTAGAAGAGGATAACTGGAATCATCTTGCAACTAATAAGAAGGAAATTATTCCATCAGATGGCTGGATGATGAAACCAGTAACTGTTACATTTACAGAGGGGGAGTCTGCTTATGAAGTGTTAAGGCGAGAAGCAGACAGACAAAATGTGTTGATAGATGCTGCTTTTACACCGGCATATCAGACTTATTATGTGAATGGGATAGGGAATTTATACGAAAAGGATTGTGGAGGAGGATCAGGCTGGACCTATTATATCAATAATGAGTGGGCCCGTGTCGGAATATCAGCTTATCAGCTTCGAGATGGCGATGTGATTGAAATGAAATATTCCTGTAAACCGCAAGTGAATTAATATAAATGGAAAGGCAGAATGCATATGAAGAATCAGTTTGAAAAATATCATCCATTGATTAATTTCATATATTTTACAGTGGTGCTGTTAATCACTATGTTTATCATGCATCCTGCAGTGATTATTCTTTCATTTGCATTGTCAACGCTATACTCTATACAATTAAAGGGAGTGAGAAGCACAGGGAAGACCCTTGGATATATGGCAATCATGGGGGCGATGATTATGATTGTAAATCCACTGTTTAATCATCAGGGTGTGACTACATTGTATCGATTCAAAAGTGGAAATTATATGACATTGGAATCGGTTATCTATGGTTGTTTTATGGCAATGATGCTGATGTCGGTGATTATGTGGTTTCATTGCTATAACGAAGTCATGACAACGGATAAGTTTGTATATCTGTTTGGAAGAATATCTCCACATTTCAGTTTGGTATTATCCATGACTCTTCGGTTTATTCCAAGATTCAAAGCACAGTTTCGACAGGTGCGGGATGCACAGAAATGCATTGGCAAAGATATTGGGCAGGGAAACATATTTGAAAGAATCGGACATTTTACACATGAGATTTCTATTATGATTTCATGGTCTATGGAGAATTCTATAGAAACTGCGGATTCCATGAAGGCAAGGGGATATGGATTACCGGGGAGAACGGCATACTCTATCTATACATTTCGAAAGAAAGATGGAATTCTCCTTGCAGTCATTGGTGTGATGACGGTAGCTTTTATAACACTAGGGGCTGGTGGTTATCTGTATTCACAGTATTTTCCATATTATCGCGCAAATGTGTTTTCTATGGAAACGTTGGCAGCGGAAATATTATTTATCATGTTAGGCAGTATTCCATTGATTCTGGATTGGATTTCGAATCAAAAGGGATTGAAGAAGCAGAAGCGAAATATACCAATGGAGGAGCGGATCGATGTTAATAGAAATTAAGAATCTGGAGTTTACGTATTCAGAGCAGATAAATCCTGCACTTCATCATATATCTATTAATGTAGAGGAAGGAAGCTTTGTGACACTCTGTGGATGTTCTGGAAGTGGAAAAAGTACATTGTTACGGAATCTAAAGCCAGAGCTGGCGCCGACAGGAAAGCATTCTGGGACAATCTTATTTGATGGACAGTTATTTCATAAAATAGACGCAAGGACACTGGCGGCTGACATTGGATTCGTTTCTCAGTCGCCAGATAATCAGATTGTAGCTGACAAGGTATGGCATGAGCTTGCATTTGGTATGGAGAGTCTTGGTTATGAAAATGCAGTCATACGCCAGAGGGTATCGGAGATGGCAATGTTCTTCGGCATTCAGAACTGGTTTCATAAAAATGTCACTGAGCTGTCTGGTGGACAGAAACAGATTTTGTGTCTTGCATCCGTATTGACATTGCTTCCAAAGGTGATTCTGTTAGATGAACCAACCAGTCAGCTTGATCCCATTGCGGCATCTGAATTTATCGGCATGCTGCATAAGATTAATAAAGAGCTGGGGATTACAATAATCATCACAGAGCATCGATTGGAGGAAATTATTCCAATCAGTGATCAGATGATTGTGCTGGATTCAGGAAATGTGTTAACATCAGGAACTCCTGAGCAAGTATGTGAGAGTTTGAAATCACTTGGACATCCTATGGCACAATCTATGCCTGTACCTGTACGGGTGTGGAGTGGAGTGAGCAATCAGGAAAAATCATGTCCGTTGGATGTGAATCAGGGACGAATATGGTTGAAGAGCTTTCTAGCAGATAGAAGCATAGAAAATGTGGTAGCTTTCCCTAATGTGGATGTTCAGCATCTAGATGAAAAAACAGTTTTGAAGGTAAGAGACTTATTTTTTCATTATCAGAAAGCAGAGCAGGAAGTATTAAAAGGTACCAGCTTTTCTGTCAGAGCAGGTGAAATTTATTGTATTCTAGGTGGGAATGGAACTGGAAAAAGTACACTGCTATCTGTGATTGCAGGATTGAGAAAGCCACAGAGTGGAACAATCCATATATTTGAGAAAAAGATATGTATGCTTCCACAGAATCCAATGACGTTGTTTGTGAAAAACACTGTTGCAGAGGAGCTGGAGGATGTAAGCCATGTTGCGGCTGAACGGAATGAAATCGTAAGGCTGTGCAGGTTGGAAGCACAGCTGAATAGACATCCATACGATTTGTCAGGGGGAGAGCAACAGAGACTGGCGCTTGCAAAGGTACTGTTGAAGAAATCGGACATTCTGCTTCTGGATGAACCAACAAAAGGATTTGACCAGTCTTATAAGCAGGATTTTATGAAGCTATTGTTTCAGTTAAAGGAACAGGGAAAGACTGTTGTAATTGTCAGCCACGATGTAGAGTTTTGCGCGCAGGCAGCAGACCGCTGTGCATTGTTCTTTGATGGGATGATAATTTCAGAAAATAATCCCCATGCATTTTTCTCAGGAAACAGCTTTTATACGACGGTAGCAAATCGAATGTCCAGAGGAATTGTTTCTGGTGTGATTACTGCAGAGGAATTAATTGCATTGTGTAGAAATCAAGAGCATAGTATGGAAGAAAGTAACAATCGAGATATTAACGCGCCGTCAGACTATAAAAAGATAGATTCTGATGTGGTGGCATTGGAAGTGGGGGAGCAAGAGAAATATACAGGCCAGAAAGAGACAGACTGCGAAGAAGAGATAGACCACAGGGAAGAGGAAGAAATCATTCAAGAATTAGATGCAGCGAATCATGGTAAAAATCATATACAGAAAAGATACATCTTTATGACAGCAATGATTCTTCTTGCAATTCCGCTTACACTTTATGCAGGGGTACGTTTTTTAGGAAATCAGAAATATTTGTTTATCTCACTTGTGGTTTTATTAGAATGTATGGCGCCTTTTGTTATGATGTTCGAGGGTAGAAAGCCGAAGGCAAGAGAATTGGTAATGATTTCGGTGCTCTGTGCAATCTGCATTGCAGGAAGGGGGCTGTTCTATATGCTTCCGGAATTCAAACCTGTCGTTGCACTGGTCGTCATTGCAGTAGCTTCAC
>JAQUVV010000118.1:4880-7902 GCA_028693195.1 Lachnospira sp. | reverse complement strand
GATGCAGTTGCTCCTGTTATATGGTCATAAGCTCCCACGCTAATAACTCTTGCAGCCGCAGCTGGACCTGTCAATGTAGTTTCTGGAGTCGACCTGATAAAGTACACCTGCGATGTCATAAATTGCTGCAAGGTCAGCCACGCACTATAACTCCCTTCGATATTGGTCAAGCTATACACATGAACCGTCCATATCCCCTCTGCAGGGGTCAGAAACCGTAAGTAAATAATCTCATATCCAGACACTAACCCTGATGTCTGATAATCTACCGTCACTTTGGAATTTTCCAGTAAGAATGTAAATTCACTGCTTTTCCCTACCATCACAGGAATTCTTGGAATCTGCTCTCCCGATGGCGATACGATTGCAACCGTTAAAATATCTAAAGAATCCGCCCAAAGTTCCATGACAAATCCCTTACCTTCTCCCGACACATTAATTTCAATGGAATCTGGAACCTGATCTGATATTGCTTTCCCTTCATAATGTGTTCTTGCATTTGCTTCATTCCCCATCGCTACAGCTACTACCGTATTCTTTCTAGCTGCTGCATCGTTTAACTGTTCCGAAAGTGGAGACACTCCCAGTCTTGCTCCCCCTGCTGTTCCTAATCCAACAAGAAGTACCAACGGCTTACTCTGACTGTTGGCATAATCAATCAGGAAACGAACTCCCATCATAATATCCGATTCTGCATATGCTGGTACATCATCCTTAATCAGAAAAAAATCCCGTAGATATTGTTTTGCCTGCCGCAGCTTTACCACTGCCAATTCCGCCTCTGGTGCAGCTCCTCTGTATCCTTCTGTCTGCGAAGCCGCTGTAATCCCTGCTAAGAATGTACCGTGTCCTAATTCATCTTGGCTATTCACTCTTGTATATGGATTTCCGCCCTCTCTAGAAAGTCTTAATGCATCATCGATATCCGCCTTAGAAAAACTCTGTCCGTATAAAACCTGCCGCCCCGTCTGTGCTCCACTGTTGTTAGGCTGTGCATCTGTACGATTTCCTTCCACTACCTGATTTTGTAATATTTCTTCAGAGGTATGTATTGTCTGATCCCATAAAGCCCCTATCCTTGTCATTCCTGCAGAATTCCGAAAAGAATCCGACATATAATCAATTCCTGTGTCTACAATTCCAATAATAACTCCCTGTCCTGCTACATTTAAAAATGGCTGATTCAATGTTGATGTTATTCCCGAAGCATCCATGCTGGACGTATCCATCAATCCATATATTATAGGAATTGTAAAGTATCCCAATCCACTCACATTAAATGCTCTGTCACTAGGCAAATCACTGTATATGATATCCCATTGTTTTGTGACCGAAACAACACAGGCACGCTCCTCCTGTGAAATCCGCTCTACATTTTCAGGAATCAACTGTGCGATATACTCTCTTACATCTTCTGATGAATGATCCAATCTGCATTCCTGCATTGTTCAAGCCCATCCTCAAGTATACTTATACTTATTATATTAATATCCTACACAAATGTGATAAGAAAACACCATGCAGTCCTAAAACTGCATGGTGCATAAACATTCTTCTATGCCTGATTCTCCAACAACGGCAAATCTGCTCCCCGCATTGTAATCAGTGGTGCGCCCTTTTCCTTTACATATTCTCCGGTAATGGTCACACATCCAATATTATCATCCTTTGGAATCTCATACATAATATCCAACATCAGCTTTTCAATGATTGAGCGCAATGCTCTGGCACCTGTCTTCTTCTCAATTGCCTTTTCTGCAATCGCTTCTAATGCTTCATCGTTAAACTTTAACTTGACTTCATCTAATTCCAAAAGCTTCTCATACTGCTTCAAAATCGCATTTCTTGGTTCTTTCATGATACGAACCAGCATATCCTTCGTCAGTTCGTTCAAGGTAAATATAATTGGCAGACGTCCCAGGAATTCTGGAATCATTCCGAATTCTCTTAAATCCTCGATTGTGACTTGTTCTAAGACTTCCTGATTATCATACTTATCCTTTAAATCCGCATTGAATCCCATAGATGACTGCTTGTTCAATCTTTCCTTGATTATATTCTCTAAATCAGGGAACGCTCCACCGCAGATAAATAGGATATTTCTTGTATTCACAGTCACCTGTGGAACCATAGCATTCTTACTGGTTGCCCCCACTGGAACTTCAATATCTGCACCTTCTAGGAGCTTTAACATCCCCTGCTGCACAGATTCTCCACTGACATCTCGGCTTCTAGTCTCTTTCTTTTTGGCAATCTTATCAATTTCATCAATGAAAATAATTCCATGTTCTGCCTTCTCTACATCATTATCTGCTGCCGCAAGGAGCTTCGAAACAACGCTCTCGATATCATCACCGATATATCCTGCCTCTGTCAGCGATGTGGCATCTGCAATTGCCAAAGGCACCTGAAGCAGTCTTGCCAAGGTCTTGACAAGGTATGTCTTTCCACTTCCTGTCGGTCCAATCATCAGCATATTAGACTTCTCGATTTCAATCTCATCCATGGTATTCGTAGCAACTCTTTTATAATGATTATATACTGCCACAGACATGACCTTCTTGGCATACTCCTGTCCAATCACATATTCGTCCAGCATTCCCTTAATCTGATGTGGTGCTGGCACCTTGCTTAAATCGATTGCTTCTTCCTTCTTCTGTTCATCCGTCTTTTTCTTTTTAACCTTTTGTTTATTCGGAATATTCATATTCGACATATCCATATCATTCATAAACATTCCCATATTGGGCATATTGGGAATATTATTCATATTCATCCCTGACATCTTCAGCATATCTTCATAGCTCATACCACTATTATTTATGGAATCGAATGTCTTCTGCATGCAGTCGGGACAGATATATATATTTCCAGGCATGGAAATCATCTTACCCGCCTTACTTTCTGGTCTTCTGCATATATAACAGACTTTCTCATATTCATCCTCGTTGTTTTCTGTCGTATCTGCTTTCGATTCTTCTGTCTGATTCATGATATCCTTATTCTCTTCACTCATGGTAAA
>JAQUVV010000118.1:0-4870 GCA_028693195.1 Lachnospira sp. | reverse complement strand
TATAAGCAGCAGTTCTGCTACTTCAATATACGTATGTGCTTTGAATAAAGTATACATGGCACAAGACATTTTTACAATAAACTCCTTCAAAGGATTTATAAAAAATGCATTAAAATCTTTGAATTATTGTTTTTCAATCCATTTTTCAAGAAAATCATATGGAAATTCCGAGATCATATCGACTTCTCTGTTTTTCACTGCCTCTAATGCCTGTGCATAATGATCGTACTTACGATATTCGAACTTGATTCCTGTGGCATCTGATATCCGCTGATAAATCTCGGCCAACGGTCCTGTATATTGCCCTTTATCATTAAAATAAGAAATCGGATACCATGCATCGCTGACTGCCACTGTCACAACGGGATTTTCTTCAATGTACTTCTTCTCGGCTTCTGTCAGTACTACATTCGTTTCGTTATACCGGAATTCATATCGCTTCTCAAGATTCTGAAGTAAATCTGGCATATCTGTCTGTATCCGTTCCATTGCACTATTCAATTCAGATAACAAATTCTGCTGTTCTTTCGGAACTGCAAAATAATAATCCATAGGCGCAAACTTTGCAACCACTCTTGTGCCATTCTGATAACTACTGGATACAATTCTGGCATCAATCTCTCCAGCCTCCATCGCCGCATTTGCTTTATCTCCATTAGCATAATACTTGATTTCAGGATGAAGATTATGAATATCACAAAAATCTTCAAAATAACTGTTATAGATACTCGAATTCAACAATCCAACAGTCATATGATCGAATGCTGCATAATCATTATATGCATAAGTCTGATTGTCTCCATTCACTACCAGACATCCATAATTCGAACCTGATGCATATGCTGAAAAATCCAGCGTCTGCTCTCTCTCCGTAGTCTTTGATATGTTATTCATCAAATCCAGCTGTCCATTTTCCAACATCTTCACGCCATCTGAAAACTCCACTGGAACAAATTCATACTGCCATCCTGTGTACTGTTTTAACACCATCAAGTATTCATAGCTGGAGCCACTATATACGCCTGTTGATTCATCATATTCCTGAAATCCTGGTGCGATATAATACCCCACTTTGACAGTTCGATTATTTGTTGTCTCTGCTGCCTGCACCTCATATAGGGAAGTCTTCGAACCTGACCATAACACCGTTGACGAAATCGCTCCCACCATCAATATCATCATTAATATGACTACCTGCCGCATTCTTGCCATCTCATGTTTTCTCATGCTCTATTCCCACGCTCCAAATCTTCATCGTACTCCGGGTACTGTTCTAACACATTCTGAAATTTCTGAAAATGTTCCTGAAACACTTTAACCAATTTCGGATCAAACTGCCTGCCACTCTGTGAAACAATCTCCTGATATGCTTCTTCTGGCGTCCAGGCTTCTTTATATGGTCTTCTGCTTACCAATGCATCAAATACATCTGCAATTGCAACGCATCTAGCATAAGGATTGATTTCTTCTCCCTTCAGATGCTTATACCCTGTTCCATCCCATCGTTCATGATGCTCATATGCAATAATTGAAGAAAGCTGCATAACCTCTCCCATTGATTTTTCCAACATCTTTTTCCCATAATCCACGTGCTTCTTCACTTCTCCGAATTCTTCTATTGTAAGTTTTCCAGGCTTTTCTATAATTTCGGGCGGCACCAGCAATTTTCCAACATCATGCATCATAGATGCAATGCTAACCTTCCAGGTCTCTTCCTCGCTGTATCCACATGCCACACATAGGATTCTTGTATACTCTGATACCCGCTTGACATGCTGTCCTGTTTCCTGCGACTGTGCCTCAATCAGTTCTGATAATGACTGAATCAACATCTGTTGATCTTCAAACAACTCATCATTTTTTTCTACTAATGCATTTACCAGATTTCGCATCTTCTTGGTGATACTAAAACATATCACTGCAAATGCTATGAATTCTATAATTCTTGGAATAATTCCAAAATAAATGACCTTATGCATATTAAATAGTGGCTCATCATCCACAACATCCAGATAAAACGCCGCAATATGCGAAATGATTATCATAGGAACCGAAATCGTTCCAACATAAAATGTCCACTTCTTATCACTGTACAGGCAGGAACAAATCAATGGAAAAACAAGCATAATGACCGCATGGTATGAAAGTACGGTATATAATGCTCCTGACATAATTACAAGCAGGGTCAATACCAGATACTTTGCCCATGCCCCCTCTTCTTTCATTATATCAAACACCACAGTAGGAACAAGGGATACCACAATCGAAAATCCAATCACAATATACAGCCATCCTCCTGAAATCTCAAATATACCAATAACATTCAGTAGTCCAATTAATACAAAAAGCGCTGCTATATACCTGCACACCAACGCCAGTGTCCGATTTGCATCTCTTAAGTAATTTATAATCAGCTTATCTGAAAAGACCATACGACCTTTCCTCCTGTATTCTATTGTTTATCCTATCATAACTATTCGGATTCAACTCATATTCAGAAACTCTTTTAAGTTCCTAATCATGATATCTCCACCATATATAAATATATCACGCCAAATATAATGTGATTATAGCACATAATCATAAAAAAGAGAAGTATCTGACTATTAGTCAAACACTTCTCTTAATATGCATCTCTTTGATTCAATTATGGTTGAATTACTTATTGCGGATTTCCTTAACTAATGCAACAGCTTCTTCAGTCATTGCCTTAATCTTATCGAATTCTCCAGCCTTGATTAAATCGCCCTTAACCATCCAGCTTCCTCCGCAACAGAAGATCTTATCACACTCAAGGTATGAAGTGATATTCTTAGCGTTGATTCCGCCTGTAGGCATGATTCTTACATTGGTGTAAGCTGCACACATAGACTTAATCATGTTCAGTCCGCCTGCTGCTTCAGCTGGGAAGAACTTACATCTTGTTAATCCACGCTTAACAACCTGAGCTAACTCAGATGGTGTTACGATACCTGGGCAAACTTCAATATTCTTAGAAATACAGTAATCAACGATTTCTGGATCAAAGCCTGGGCTTACGATGATTGTTGCACCAGCTGCTACTGCACGATCAACCTGCTCTGTTGTAAGAACTGTACCAGCTGCTAATACCATATCTGGGTATGCTTCATGCATTAATCTAATTGATTCCTCAGCTGCATCTGTTCTGAAAGTAACTTCTGCACATGGAAGTCCTCCTTCTACCAATGCCTTAGCTAATGGAAGTGCATCCTTTACATCATTTAATACTACTACTGGGATTACACCCAACTGCTCGAACTTATCTGCTCCTGTCATTTCTTTCTCCTTTATGTCTTATAAATATTTTATAAATGTTAAATGAATGCCACAGCATTTCTGTATCCGTTCATTTAAATCCACTAATATAACTATATTAGGTTTGTAAAATTTGTCAAGAGATTTTAGGTGAGTATCGGTTTTTGTACATAATTACATCCATGAATAACTTATAAAATTAAGTAGATTTCATTTTTCTTCAATATATTAAAATATTTGCCTTGAACCTGCACGTCGGGGACACTCGGACCTAAATCTAATGGATGCGATGGAACTTCCTATAATTTAAATACCTTTAACATATCGTCAGTCCCTGTATTTTCAAGGCTTCCCAGCCTTTTTCGAATCATTTTCTTTCTTCTTATTGTAGTGACCACATTTCCGCGAAAATTAAAAATAGTAGAAATATAGTAGAAATATAGTAGAAATTATATCATTGTCACGATTTCTTTTGGACTAACAACTGGAACTATAGAACTTGTAAAATCTGATGGATTCCTTGTAACAATATACTGTGCATTTGTATTTACTGCACACCGCATCTGTAAACAATCTTCAAAATCGTCAAAATCCTCATTTTCTAAAGCTACAAGTATCGTATTTACATCAATACCCGCTACTTCAAATATCTTACACATGTTTTTTAATAATAATTTTCTTTCCTGTACAGAATACTGTTTCCTCATAATGAAAAACATATTCGATATCGTATGTGCTGCTATAATTCCATGAATTTCTTTTGCTGCACACTTGGATATAATCTGATTAGCATCTTTGAAATATTCATCTCTGTTAAGCAAAAAATCTAAAACAATATTGGTATCAATTAATACTCTCATACTTCTCCATTCTTGCTTCAGCCAGTTCTTTATCATAATCCAATTCACCCGATAATGGTTTACGCATCTGTAATAACTCGTTATATGCAGCAACAGACTCTGATGGATCATCCTCTGCTGTAATACCCTGTACATAGGCTAACACGTAGCCAATTTTATATGCTGGCATATCATCAATCATTTCAATTAACTTTTCTTTTTCAGACATATGAATCACTCCTTTGTCAGTAAAAATGCGTAATATCTATTATTACTATAACACGACATTTTTATTCCGTCTAGTGTATCATTTATGAAATACCTTCTAAGTATCATTCACTCTAGTTCCAAATAAAAAGAGTGTCTTTTCGTCTCCGAAAAATCCCCAAGAAAAATCAGTCATAGTATTCTTGTAAAGATCTTTACAGCAAATTAAATAGGATTAATAAATGAACTGCTGCTATATTTTTTTCGTTCCTATTGAACTTCTAAAACCTAGAGATGAACTACGAGCTGCTGTTAGTTCTCATTATTAAGAGTGGAAAATAATTATGATCGAAGAAGAAAAAGCAAAAATGGAATAAAAAAATATGACCAGTAATCATCTTGACAACTCGAAGTGCGTAGATATGCAAATGATACTATAAGGATGTAGGAATTATGGCAAATAAAAATGTCATAAAACCTACATCCTTATTTGATTATTCTAAACATATTGTTACACTTTTCTTGGAGGTGTAACACATGAATAACAA
>JAQUVV010000117.1 GCA_028693195.1 Lachnospira sp. | reverse complement strand
GACTGGAACGAATCATTGATATTGAAATCGAACATTTAAACGAAATGGGAGATTTATGCAGAAAGCATATCATTGCAGAATTTATGGGAAAGCACAGCAATATCATCTTTTGCGACAGTGACCACATGATTCTTGACAGTATTAAGCATGTGTCTGCACAGATGAGTTCTGTTCGTGAAGTCCTTCCTGGCCGTCCATACTTTATTCCACAGACCATGAATAAGCTGGATTCTCTTCATACCAATTTCGAAGAATTTCAGACGCAGGTTCTGACAAAGCCTATGCCATTATCTAAAGCGATTTATTCTACTTACACTGGTATCAGTCCTGTCATAGCTGAAGAAATCTGTCATGAGGCATCCATGGACAGCAACAAACCTGCTAACTGCCTAGACGAGAATGAAGCTCTGCACACCTTCCATACATTTGCAAATGTAATGGACAGTGTAACGAACGAAGACTTCCACCCCGTCATGATTACAGAACAAGGGATTCCGAAAGAATTTTCCAGTCTTGATCTGACTATGTATTTTGAAAAGAAGTTCTATGGCAGTGTCAGCCAGCTTATTCGCGACTATTATTCAAAGAAGGAAATCATCACAAGAATTCGTCAAAAGTCCTCTGACTTAAGAAGAATCATTAACAATGCATTGGAACGCTCCTACAAGAAATTAGATATTCAGGAAAAACAGTTGAAGGATACAGAAAAGCGTGATAAATTCCGCATCTATGGCGAATTGATTCACACCTATTGCTACAATATTCCAGAAGGAGCCAAATCCTTTGAAGCATTGAATTATTATACCAATGAGAATATTACCATTCCTTTAGATGAGACCTTGACTCCCGCTGATAATACGACCAAGTATTTCAACCGCTATAATAAATTAAAAAGAACCTTTGAAGCTGATTCAAAATTGATCGAAGAAACAAAAGGAGATATTGCACATTTGGAATCCATTGCAACCTCACTGGATATTGCAACTGCTGAGGAAGACTTGATACAATTAAAGCTGGAACTCATTGAGGCTGGATATATCCATAAGAGTGGCGCTGTCAATGGAAAGAAAGTAAAGATCACAAGCAAGCCATTCCACTATGTATCTTCTGATGGCTTTGATATCTATGTAGGAAAGAATAATTATCAGAATGATGAACTGACCTTCAAATTTGCCAACGGCAATGACTGGTGGTTTCATGCAAAGAATATGCCCGGCTCCCATGTCCTTGTTCGTACCGGCGGAAAAGAACTGCCAGACCGCACTTATGAAGAAGCCGCAAGTCTTGCAGCTTACTACTCCAAGGGACGAGAGCAGGATAAAGTAGAAATTGATTATGTCATCAAAAAAGAAGTCAAAAAGCCAGCAGGCTCCAAACCAGGATTTGTAGTTTATTATACAAACTACTCGCTGATGGCTTCCTCTGATATATCTGGAATTCAATTGATAAATGAATAGATTATGGTTACAAAATGGCATATCCCTCACGCACTTATAGAGGAATATGCCATTATTTTTTCTTATTATGCAATATCTATTTTAATCCGATAGCTTTTGTTTTGCAGTTTTATTTTTCGTCCAATTACTAAACACAATCACAAATCCGGCACCTAGCATATCCGTCAAAGCTCCCCCTATATAAATTCCAGGCAATCCGCCGATTGCCATTCCAAGAAACATAAAAATCAAAGAAGCTACTGCATTTACAAGCATTACAATCAATATCTTATGAATTGAAAGCTTCATATAGGTATAAAACACAAGCACTGTAATGAAGCCAACTGCAACAATCATCTGAATCAAATACGTACTCATAGCAGCTTCTGTGATATCACAAACATGCTCATCCAGTGTTAAACGCCCAAATATCCTTGCAGGATTAATGAAATAATAAATCCCAATGATTCCTGCAATCAATGTGGGAACTCCAATACTAAGTGTTCTATGTAACATTTTATTCACTCGATGGTTCAATGCCACTGTCAGAATCACTGCAATTGCCGCATACACTACAAATGGAACCGACAGCAGCCATCGCTCAGCAATAAAATACTCTCGTACATAAGTATAACTCATTCGATTGGCATCATCCATTGCCGATGTCATTCCATTCATCACGTATCTTCGCACTAGACCAATCATCAAAGAGCCGTATAATCCTGAAAGTAATAAATGCAGGCCATCGCATCCGCCTTTATGATAAAGCTTTATCTTTCCGAATTTCGTTACGCGAACCAGAAAGAATAGAATCACTGATACAACAAGAAACAGGATTGTCCATATAGGAATCTTTGATAAATACTGTGCCGTCACAATGTCGCTTCCAGCTACATTTCCCATATAAAATCCAGCAATAAAACGGTGGACACCTACTGATGATTCATATACGCGACCAAATAGTAGAAAAAGACTTGTTACAATCGCACTCATTGCTGATATAGTGCAGACAAGCTGACAGTTCTGTAAACGGAATAATATAGACACAATTGCTACAATCAAGGAAATAACCGTTACCGTAAACAATACTTCGTAAATCACCTGTAACCCCGAGTAATAGTAATAATTATACAGGTTAGCACCTTCTCCACTCAATGTATTATTGTTGATTTGATTGGCAATTTGTGAAAAGTAATTACTTCGAATGCCCGCTACAAGAATCAATAAAGCCAGTGCTGATGCACTGGTCGTACTGATAATTCTAGCCAGAATAATTTCATTTTTGTTCATGGATTTACTTTACTGTTACCTTTCTGAAGTTCTTCTTACCCTTCTTTACAACAACACCATCCCCTGTGAATTGGCTCTTTGCATATGTTGTTTCAATAGCAGAGACCTTCTCTCCATCAACTGTAATTCCACCCTGCTGAATCGCTCTACGAGCTTCTGATTTTGAAGCAGCAAGACCAGCTGCGAATACCAGCGAAATCACATCAATTGCATCATCCTTAAAATCAGCATCTGTCAATTCAGAAGATGGCATATTGGCAGCATCTCCACCTGTGAAAATCTGCTTTGCTGTCTCTTCGGCTTTCTTTGCTTCTTCCTCACCATGCACCATCTTTGTCAGTTCATAAGCAAGGATTTCCTTTGCTTTATTTAATTCAGCACCTTCCCATTTATCCATCTCATCAATCTGTTCTAACGGAAGGAATGTCAGCATTCGAATACATTTTAACACATCAGCATCTCCAACATTTCTCCAGTACTGGTAGAATTCGTAAGGAGATGTCTTTGCTGGATCAAGCCATACAGCGCCACCAACAGTCTTGCCCATCTTCTTGCCTTCTGAATTCAAGAGAAGTGTAATTGTCATTGCAGATGCATCCTTACCAAGTTTCTTACGAATCAATTCTGTACCACCGAGCATGTTGCTCCACTGATCATCTCCACCAAACTGAAGATTACAACCATATTTCTGGTATAACATATAGAAATCATAAGACTGCATAATCATATAATTGAATTCTAAGAAGCTTAAGCCCTTCTCCATTCTCTGCTTGTAACACTCTGCACGCAGCATGTTATTGACCGAGAAGCATGCTCCAACTTCACGAAGAAGTTCTACATAGTTTAACTTCATCAACCAGTCAGCATTATTGACCATAATGGCCTTGCCTTCTGAGAAATCAATAAACTTACTCATCTGCTTCTTAAAGCATTCACAATTGTGTTCAATGGTCTCAGGTGTCATCATCTGTCGCATATCCGTCTTTCCTGATGGATCGCCAATCATACCTGTGCCACCGCCAACCAATGCAATTGGTTTATTTCCAGCCATCTGCAATCTTTTCATCAAGCAAAGAGCCATGAAATGACCTACATGAAGACTGTCTGCTGTCGGGTCAAAGCCAATATAGAATGTTGCCTTTCCGTTGTTAATTAAATCCTTAATTAAATCTTCATCTGTCACCTGTGCAATCAAGCCTCTGGCAACTAATTCATCATAAATTGTCATAATAATACTCTCCTTCATCATAATTTTTATAACTTCATTATCCACACCACTGCGATGTTTCTTAGCAGCCGCACGGAGTTTATCTGCTTTATAAGAAATGCACTTACCTATAAAACAAATAAGCGGGAGCTCTCTATCCTAAAAAGGACGAGAGCTCCCGCTTCGTGTTACCACCTTTATTTATAAACAGTTCACACTGTCTACCTCACTAAGTATTCATCTACTTAAGTACGATAACGTGTACCACTCCGTCTAAGCCTACTTATCTTCTGCATATGAGATATCTGATTCGCATCATCATCCTACATGACCTCACGTTCAGCCAGCTGCTCCAAAATGTATTCAAATCAATTTCCCTCTGCGCCTCTCATCAACCGGCTGCTTTCTGTAGTCTTTCATTGATTCTACTTGTTTTCTTCACTGCATTTCTATTATTTATTCAGTTCTTTGTAGATTATATTATACGAATCATATTTATGCAAGACCTTTTTGATTCTTACTTTTCTTTCTGAGCACAGCATGATGAATGAATTGAATAACAACCATTGCAATTAGACAGCCACAGGTATCAATTAAAACATCAGTGAACTTTCCGCTTCTTCCTGGTACAAACAGCTGATGAAACTCATCCGTACATGCAAATAGAAATACACCTGCTATGGTGATACAGTAACGTAATTTAAAGCGAACTCCATCTACCGTTAAGGCAATGAACACAAGTATGCCGAACACTGCATATTCACTCATGTGTGCACCTTTTCTAATCGGAGTCTGAAGCTTTTCAATATAGATTGTTCTGTTAGAATCATCCACGTGAATAACTCCTACATGATCTGCAATATCTATTACATACACAGCAACCTTTTCGCTAAGACCAGAGGATTCTGTTCCGTTCTGTTTTGAAAAGCCGAATATGGTAATCGCCATCAGGATTACCGGAATCCAGATGGCGATTTTAATCATGAACCTCATGATTTTTTTATTCATTAGATTGTAACAACTCTCATTGTATTAGTTAATCCACGCTTAGCAGATGGATCTGAAGAAGTTGCAATACCTGCAGAGATAATAACCGTATCTCCTTCGCTGATATATCCTGCATTCTCAGAAACAACTAATGCATGCTCAATAATCTTATCTGTGTTCGTTTCAGTTGCTGTCTTTAAAGGTCTTACGCCCCAGTAAATCTGCATCTTACGAAGTACATTCTCATATGGAGAACAACCAATAATCTCAGCATTTGGTTTCAACTTAGATGTTAATCTAGCTGTGAATCCTGAAATTGTAGGGCAAACAATTGCCTTTGCATCAAGATTATCAGCTGTCTGAACTGTTGCATTACATACAGCACTTGAGATACTTCTCTTTGTATGGAGCTTAGAAGCTTCAAGAGAAACAGTCTTTAAATCCTTCTCTGTTGTCTCAGCAATCTTAGCCATCATCTTCAATGCTTCTAAAGGATATTTACCATTAGCAGTCTCACCTGAAAGCATTACTACGTCTGTACCATCATAAATAGCATTAGCAACATCAGTAACCTCAGCTCTTGTTGGACGTGGGTTACGAATCATAGAATCAAGCATCTGTGTAGCTGTAATAACTGGCTTATAAGCTGCATTACACTTCTTAATGATTTCCTTCTGAATGTGTGGAACCTGCTCTGCTGGAATTTCAACACCCATGTCACCACGTGCAACCATGATACCATCAGCAACTCTGATGATTTCATCAATATTTGTAATACCTTCTGCATTCTCAATCTTAGCAATAACAGGAATGTCAGCATCATGTGCCCACATCAATTCCTTAATTTCCTGAATACAAGCTGCATTTCTTACGAAAGAAGCTGCAATAAAATCAAATCCCTGCTCGATACCAAAGATAATATCATCCTTATCTTTATCTGTAATACCTGGAAGCTTAATGCTTACGTTCGGTACATTCACACCCTTCTTCTGACCTAATTCGCCACCGTTAACAACCGTACATTCGATATCTGTACCATCAACAACACTCTCAACAGTCAGTTCAATCAAACCATCATCAATCAGAATTGTATTACCAGCTACAACATCCTGTGGAAGTCCAGCATAAGTAATCATGCCAATCTTGTCTGTTCCAGCAACTTCTCTTGTTGTTAATGTAAACTTCTGTCCAGAAACAAGTGTTACCTTCTTATCTCCTTCGATTGCACCAGTTCTGATTTCTGGTCCCTTTGTATCAAGTAATGTAGCAATTGGGATATTCAGTTCTTCACGAACGCTCGCTACTAAATCGAAACGTCCAGCCTGCTCCTCATGATCACCATGTGAGAAATTAAATCTAGCGATATCCATGCCATGTAATGCAAGGTTTTTAATTAATTCTCTATCATTTGTATTCGGTCCCATTGTACAAATAATCTTTGTCTTCTTCATTCTTACCTCCAAATTAAACTTTCAAATCCTCTTTTAATCACACAAGTTGGAATTATGCCATATTTACGAAATAATTTCAACTAAAATTATTTTAACACATATTATTGTGAAAAAGGAAAATATTTTATCGCTTTTTCTTTGCTTTTTTAGTCATATTATAGTTTTTGCTTAATTTAATTAATCATTTATTTGTTATTTGATTAACATAATTATGTTTTTAACATTTTACAGGTATTTTACTTAATTAAATAATATCCGCATATATCAATTTCATTCATATATTAGACTTTACAAATCCATCATCACTTCGTCACATGAATATGTGTATATAGATGATCCTGACAGTATTCCATATTACCATTGCACTTAGAGCAATAACGGAATATCAAATCATCTCCATCATTCTCAGTTCTTCCACAGACAGCACACTTATGCTTTGTTCCGCCAGGTGTCAGCTTGTGGAATGGCTGGTTTGCGCTATCCCATGTACTCTTCGTACTATTAGCATTATAGAACTTTTCATTAAATGATGGCTTCTTTCCTGTCTGTCTATTCTTCTCCGCCTTCTTCGCAGTTTTCACTGCTTTTCTAAAATTCTTCTGTGTCGCACTGGCATATCTTCTGTGCTTGTGGTAAACAGCCATAAAAAACAAGAAGTTGGCCATTGAAATTAACGCAGCTGTTGCTGTTGCATAACACATGGATACTGGAAAAGGAACCGGAATCAGTCCTAACTGAATCAATCCATATACAATATTCGTCGGCAAAATCGTAACTGCATATCCGCCAATAATGGTAATTCCAAAAATTGCCATATCCAAATATGCCAGCCATTTAATCTTGATTGGCAAAATAAAGAACAACAGAATTTCTGTATCAGGATTTTCGAATGCAAATGCAATAAATAAAGCCAGGTTCATATAATATGTTCCCATTGAAAAATTCATTCCCCAGATTGCATATATGACTAACGCTGCAATCACATGAAGAAGCATTCCTAAAAAGAAGTACAGGTTGAATCGAAATGCTCCCCAAACTCGTTCTAATACTGTTCCTATCATGTAGTAGAAATATAGTACAAAGAACAGAAACAAGAAACTTGTTGACGGAGGCATTAATATAAATGTAAATATTCTCCAAATCTGTCCATGTAAAATAGCTGCTGCATTCAGAGATAAATATGCGTTATATACACCTGGTGCAAATACAGAGATTACAAATCCTAGCGCATAGATTGCAATAATGTAATACATTAAATTCGGAATTGCATACTTCCCAATTTTTCGTTCTAACTTATCAAACCAACTCATAACCTAAACTAGTCCTTTCCTACTGAGGCATTTAATTATTTAAAATCATATATTTTAAATTATACATTTCATACAGTTCACCTGTCAAATAAACTACTCTATTCTAATCTTAAATTTGTATAAAGTATATTTTCTATAATTATAAGAAGAAAGGGTCAATCATTTTTCTCGTGGGATTGCCACCACATAGTGTATTGGTTAGTTACGCCACCCTTGACAGGATGGAAAAGCAATGCTGTTCGTTTATTACCGACGGCGAAGAACTCAAGAACAATC
>JAQUVV010000116.1 GCA_028693195.1 Lachnospira sp. | reverse complement strand
GTACTTCGTATTCAACTTATCCATAACTGGTTCCAAGGTTGCATATGGAAGACATATGTTCATCAGTCCTTCCACATCGCCGATCTTTAGATTAATGGTAATAATTGCAATTGTTTCACTTGGCGATATAATCTGAGCAAACTGCGAATTCGTTTCAATACGCTCTAGTCGCGGTGATATCTTCACTACGTTCTCCCAAGGTTCCCTTAGCAAATTCACACAGATAGAAAAAATCCTTTCCAAAACAGTCAACTCAATTTCGGAAAATTCTCGTTCCTTTTCCAACGAAGTGCCTGCTCCCCCCAGTAATCTATCCACTATGGCAAAGCCTAGATTAGATGCCATCTCCATAATCACATTACCAGCAAGTGGTGACATTCCAACCACTCCAAGCAAAACTGGATTCGAAAGTGCATTTGAAAATTCAGAGTAAATAACTACTTCTGAGTTGATAACATCAACGCTCACTGACTTTCTGAGATATGCCGGAAGATTGGAAGCTAAAAGTCTACCAAAATGCTCGAATATAATTTCCAATGTACGCAAATGTTCTTTTGAGAACTTCGAAGGTCTGGCAAAATCGTAATTTTTAACCTGCTTCTCTTCTGTGTTCTTCATTTCGTCTACATCAAGTTCACCACTATTCAATGCTTTTAAGAGGTTATCAATCTCATTCTGCGATAAGACCTCTCCCATATCTTCCTTCACCTCCCTTTCCTTCATACTTTATCTGTTCATTCATAAACAACTAAATTCCTATTGAACAACAACACTGAAAAGCACAGATTCAATCATCTCTGTCTGGAATAAATCCTTTAAATCTGTCAACAGACTAGCTTCTACTGTCGTCTTGTTCTGAGCAATGGTACTGTATGTATACTTCATACATTCATTCTGTATCTGATTCACAATCAATTTCATACCGTTATTGATTGATGTCTTCTTTGTTTCATAATCCTTGGCTTTCTTATTCACGCCAACCGTTACTGTTACGATGGCATAATGTGTCTTTCCACCATCCGTATATGAAATCGTAATATCTGTACTGT
Organism: Lachnospira sp.; assembly: GCA_028693195.1. Classification (GTDB taxonomy): domain Bacteria; phylum Bacillota; class Clostridia; order Lachnospirales; family Lachnospiraceae; genus Lachnospira. The sequence goes on along the minus strand of JAQUVV010000116.1, from coordinate 6,949 downwards.
CGCCATTGGTGACATCAATATATTCGATATCATCTATGCTCGCTGTTCCTGTAGTTCCTGAATCCACTGTGATTCCACCAACATCCAAGTCAATAATTTTCGAAACTTTTCCAATCAATGAATTCGTCTTATTATTTGTTGATACCAGTGAGAATGTAAGTGTCACTGTCAGCACCAGATTAATCAATACAAGTGCAAGCGTTATTACATTCAGCATACTCTTCTTCATGGATATTCCTCCTGTGTCATTAGCTGTTTAAAGCATTATATATCTTAATTTCAACTCGTCTGTTCTGTGCGCGTCCTTCTGCTGTTGCATTCGATGCAATCGGCACTGTATCACCACGTCCCGATGCAATCAATGACTTCTCATCAAACTTCTTTTCATTGACCAAATAGTCATATACCGCATATGCCCTATACAAAGAAAGCATTCTATTATTAGGAAACAACGATGTATTAATTGGGAGATTATCTGTATGTCCCTCAACTGTAATTTCATTGTTATTGTATTCATAAATTGCATTCGATACTGAACTGATTAGCTGTAATGCATCTTCACGCAAATCCGCACTTCCTGAGTTAAACAAAATTCCGCCATTCAGATTCAGCATCACATACTTACTGGTTGCTGTAATCTCGACCTGATCTGCTACATTCGCTGCTTCCAGATAACTTTCAATCTGTTCCGCCATCTTTTCAGACTGTTCCAGGCCTTGTTGTTCAACTTCCTCCATAGCAGTCTTCATAGATTCATCGAATTCACCATCCATATTCAGACCCATATTGTTGTAAAAATCGCTTAATTCATTCAACTGGCTTGCACCGCTTCCCACGAGAATTCCCTCATCAGAAAGTGCTGAGCCACCAGATGGTAAGATGCTAAAGCTAGAGGCCAATGATGCAGCAACCTCTTGAAACTTCTGTGCATCTACCGTTGACATCGAGAATAAAAGAACGAAGAAACACAATAACAGATTCATTAAATCACTGAATGTCGCCATCCAGGCTGGAGAACCTGCAGGTACATCTTCCTGTTTTCTCTTAGCCATTAGGCCTCACCTCCACCCTCTTCTGTGCTAATTGCCTTTCTATCTGTTGGTGAAAGGAATGACTTCAGTTTTTCTTCAATAACTCGTGGATTCTCACCAGCCTGAATTGATAAAAGTCCTTCAATAACAATTTCTTTCATCTGGTATTCTTTGGAGTTAATGTTCTTCAGTTTATTCGCAATAGGCGTACAAAGCCAGTTTGCAATCAAAGAACCATAAAGAGTCGTCAACAGTGCAACCGCCATAGCTGGGCCGATTGATGAAGCATCGCTCAGATTCTTTAACATATTAACAAGACCAACCAATGTACCAATCATACCCCAAGCAGGTCCTAATGCTGCCCATGCCTCAAAGAACCCTGCTCCAGATCTGTGGCGTTCATCCATGTTCATCAATTCTGTTTCCATGATGCCACGCACCAATTCTGGTTCTGTACCATCAACAATCAGAAGAATCCCCTTCTTCATAAACTCGTCTTCCAATCCCTGTGCAACCTCTTCCAACGCAAGAAGACCTTCCTTACGAGCTACATTTGATAATTAAATAATCTTCGAAATCGTTGTTCCATGATCCACCTTAGGATCTTTCATTGCAACTGTAAATCCCTTTAAATATCCAACAAACTCTTTGATTGTATAGGAACCAATCAATCCTGACAGGGAACCACCAATTGTAATAATAATTGAAGGCAGGTCATAAAAGTTTATCAATGCCGCTACCCCGGCACCGGAAATAATACCAAACACGACCATGACCACACCAAGTACAAGTCCAATAAGTGTAGCTATATCCACTGTTTCACACCATCCATTTCTATATGTATTTTGTAAAAATCTTTCTCTTATAATTCAATATCATATCCACCAGCTCTGTGCTGCTTTCTTTCACAATCAACTTGTGTCCATTGAGAAGGGTAACTATTGTATCGGGTGTTTCTTCTATCATCTCTATGAGTTCAGCGTTAACAATAAGCTGTTTACCATTCAACTTCGTTACTGTTATCATCGTTGCCTCCATATATCAATTAGCAATATACCATATAATGTATAGTACCCCCATTTAAATCAACTATATATATTAAAGCACCATTATGCAATTATTGCAACAAAATCCCGCAAATTTATGCCTGATTTTGCATAAAAGTACATTCTTTTCACCTTTATAGCGAAAACAAACGCCCCAACAAAAGTTGGGGCGCAGCATCTATTATCTCTTCAGATTAATCAATTCTTCAAGCATAGAATCCGAAACTGTAATAATTCTCGAATTTGCCTGATAACCACGTTGTGTTGTAATCATTGTCGTAAATTCAGAAGAAAGATCTACATTAGACATCTCCAGTACACCTGAAGTAATCTTGCCATCAGATGAAGTAACATCCTCACCAACACCATCGAACTCACCAGAGTTCAATGTTGCAGAATAAAGATTCTCGCCGACCTTCTCCAAACCTGCCGGGTTAGAAAAGCTTGTAACCGCAATCTGTCCAATAATCTTCGTATCACCGTTACTATAGCTTGCAACGATGCATCCTGACTCATTAATACCGACTGCTGTCATCTTACCAACTGCCTTACCTGCCCCCTCCAACACGCCTGTTGTTGGATTCTTAATGCCCAATGATGGGTTTATTGCCGTCTTATCTGCAATCATCTTCATCCCTGTCGCATCAAGTCTAAGGGTCGATTCTGTATCGCTTCCATCATTCGTACCAATCGCCTGAATATTATTTGTTCCATCTGGATCTGTAATTGTCAGTGTCATATTCGACATTGATTCTGCAATTGGTGCACCTGTCAGTGCATTGAACTCGAATTTTGCATCATCTGGCAATGCCATCGTCATCGTTGTTTTCTCACCATTTTTGGAAATCGTAGCATTGTCAGCCATTGTATAACTAACAATATTCCCGTCCTGTCCCTGATACTGTAACGTTACTGTTGCCTGGTAAGAATTTCCTAATGTATCAAAGAAATTCAAGGTTGTTGTAACTGATTCTTTGGAACTGGCATTAATATTTCCACTCAGAGAAACTGCTGTCGTCTTCTGGGGATCTGTATATGTAAATTCAGGACTGCTCACATAAAGTGGTGAAACTCTATCCTTCACGATTTCACCATTCTCATCTACCTGCCAACCCATAACATTGGCACCTGATGAAGTAACAAGTGCTCCGGATTCATCTGGCTTAAAGTTACCTGCTCTTGTAAAGTATGTATTTCCAGCACTGCTCACAATAAAGAATGCGCTTCCTGAAATAGCCATATCATAAGGATTATCTGTACGTTCTGATGCACCCTCCGTTGCAATTGCTGTCGAGATACTTCCTACTGAAGAACCAAGACCAATCTGCATGGCATTAGTACCACCTTTTCCAGATTCCGCATTGGGACCTGAAGCCGTCTGTGTTGTCTGATAAAATACTTCGCTGAAAGTCATGGACTGTGACTTATATGCTACCGTATTAACATTGGCAATATTATTACCAATAACGTCCATTCTTGTCTGATGTGCCTTTAAACCTGACACAGCAGAATACAATGATCTCATCATAATGAAATTTCCTCCAATTGTTTCTATGAAGATTCACATTTGATCATTGATGAATTGTCTCATCCCATCAGGCAGTCAGGGATGTTTGCTTCCTTTCGGTCCAGCTATATAATGACTGCTCCATCAATATTTGTAAAAATGTTATCTTCATTCATATTCTGATCCATAGCTGTTATGACTGTTTTATTCTGTGTATTCACAATAAATGCCATATCATCTAACAAAACCAGTGACTCTTTAATTCCTTTTGAACTGGCTTTTTCAGTTCCTTCCTCCAGCCTGCTTAACTGATCGTCTGTCAGCTGAATATCTCTTTCTTCTAATCTTGCGCCAGCATGCTTTGAGAACTTAATCGGTGTGGATTCTCTTGTATCTCCTATCACCTGTTCTATGGAGCGTTTCTGATTCAAGACATCTGCGAAAGAAACACCACTGTAGTTTCCTGCTGTCTGAGTGTTCTGACTCTTTCCAACCGCATCGGCCATCTGATCAATCGAAGCAATTCCAATACCTGGAATCTGATTCATATTGCTCAACTCCTTTTTCGCTTATCTTATGTTTCTGCTGGTTTCTCCGTATCGTCTGTCTTATCCTGATCATCCGCAGGCTTTTCGGTGTTATCCGTCTTGTCCTCGTCTGCAGGCTTCTCAGTTCCATCTGTCTTATCTGTAGTATCCGTTGTGCCACTACCACTCCACTGCTTGTAATAATCTTCATCCATTACCGTTTCCAAATCAGCGATATCATAAAGCTTGTCTCCAATACCAAGGTAAATTGTACCTTCAATGCTCTCCCAGTAATTCACTGTCCCAGCAATATATCCAGAGCTGGTCAAGTTCGTTGACATAATTACAGTTTTTCCAACCAAATTAGAAGCCATATTCTGCTCTGTTGTGTTCTGCATCTGCGTTGTTGCTTCTACCTGTGTAAACGTTGCCATCTGTGCCATATACTGTGTGTTATCCGTAGGCTCCAGCGGATCCTGATACTGCATCTCAGCTACCAAGAGCTGTAAGAAATCATCCACGTCTAACGTCGATTTATTCTCTGTCTTGTTTCCCTTTAACGAGCTCATGGAAGAACTCATTGTTGTATTATCTGTCGTTAATGATCCATCATCCTTTAGGTAGGATAAAGGTCCCGTCGTTGATGCCATATTCTCATCTCCTTTGCAATTATATGTAATGTACTATGCGGAATACTCCACACTGCTGACTCCGTTCTGAATCATATCCCTTGCACGAAGTTCTTCTGTTGAAAGTTCACTGTCATCTAAATCATCTAAGCTATCCAGCGAAATGTGTCCTGAACTCTTCTTCTGATTCTTCTGCTCCTCAGAATCATTCCCCTTGAGATTTTCATTTGCCTCGAAACTATGGCTCTGAACTGTAACTTCAACTGCATCCACCTTTAATCCCTGCTGGTCAAATCGTTCCTTCAAAGTAACCATCTGTGTCTCCAACGCTTTCTTGACCTGCTCATTCTCAGCAATCAACTGTGCTGTAACCACTCCATTTCTGGAAGATACATTCATTGTGACCTTGCCAAGATTTTCTGGATTCAGTGCCACCTCAATGCTCTGAAGCTGTGATGCTGATGTTACTCTTACACTGTCAACCACCTGTCTGACAATATCTGCTGCTTGAATTCCTTCATCCATACCAGCAAGCATATCCTCGAAGCTATTGGTAATACTCTGCGCAAGATTCTCTACCACTGGCTGTTCTGTTACATTCGCACCAGCTTTCGTCCCCTGCTGATTCTTTGAAAATGCACTTTCGCTTCCAGCTTGTTCATTACTATTCGTAACCGTTGTCTTACTTCCAAGCACATCTGCCACTGTCTCTGATTTATCCTGTGACTGTGTTTCATCAGTTTCCATAGGTTCTTCAGTCTTCCCAACAATCTCTGTCACCTTTTCCTGTGATTCATCTTGTGGATTCACTTCAAATGTTTCTTCTGTTCCAACAGCCGGCTGCTCTTTTGCAAATTCTGCAACCATCTGGGAAAGTTCCTCATTGCTGATTCCCAAAGAATCTGACATCTGTGTCAGCTGCTCATCAATAAATCCTAATAAATCTTGAAGTCCTGATGACAAATCCTCATTCACAAGAATAGATAGTGTGTCACTCTGACCGTTCACCGCTGCCACCAGCTGTGTCAACTTATCCAGCTGTAATAAATCCATCAATCCCAGACCCAAAAGTGACATTGCATCTTCCAATTCTTCGTCACTCACTCCGAACTTTTCCTGAAGTTGATTTTTAACATCTTCTGCAAGTTCTTCCAGCTGATCCTTCACTGCCGATGAATCCATATTATTCTGTGTATCCACCTTCTGGTTTTTCTCTGCACCTATTGTCTGAGCTGATTTCTGAACATCATCTGACTTCGATGTATATTCGTTTGTCTGATTCACACCAGTCTTAGACATATCTGACGCTTTTGTCTGATTTGCTGTATTCTGACTCTTTACGCCACTTGAAAGCGATGCAGACATTACTTTGGCAAAATTCACTGATGAATTCACAGTCTTTGATGTACTATTAATTCCCTGTGCATTTGACTGATTTGCTGTGCCCATAACTGCTACTGCTGCACTTACCATATTTCCTCCTTTCATCATCCTTATATTCGTAAGAAGCTGTATACAAACTTCATGCATGCATACTTCTTCTACTACGGATTATATATCGGACAAAGAGGAAAATATCTGAACCCTCAAAACCTTATTTATAAATAAAAATTTATGGATATAACAGCACAGAAATCTTAGCCGCGTAAACAGAATCCATTGCTGCAAGAATCGCCGCCCTCTGAGCAGGTTTCATACATTGAAGTATCTCTACAACCAAATCCGTATCTCCTGTCATTTCCTCAAAGATTGCAGCCGCATTTGCCGCATCCATCTTAGAATATGTATCCGCCCAGTCCTGAACCTGTTGTGTATGCTGTATTTTTTCTACAACCTCTTTATATAGTGCCGCTGCATTATCTCCGTCAATGCTCTCGTACCACTTCTTATACTCCTCAATATCCGGTGCATTCTCCGCATTCACTACCTGAGAATCAAAGTCATCCTTTAACTTCTGATAATACTCCGCATTCTCTTCAAACGTCTTTAACCTGGCAACCTCCGCCTGCAAATCTGTAATGGTCTGGCTTGAAGTCGAGCCATTGGTCTGATATTGTGCCAGTTCATTCTCCAACTCCTTGATACGATCAATTGCCTCGGATAGATTTTTGTACTTATTCCCATTCTCAGCAGCAATCTCCTCATCGGACGCCTCTGGAAGAATCTGATTAATCACTGGAATATTCTTTAATGCTGGACGAAGCATAGA
>JAQUVV010000115.1 GCA_028693195.1 Lachnospira sp. | reverse complement strand
TTCCATATTCAGATAACTATCTTTCGCCTGTGCTTTTCCGATACAGACACTCTCATCGGCCAGCTGGGTATGAAGTGCATCTTTGTCTGCCTCCGAATACACTGCTACCGTAGCGATTCCCATTTCCCGACAGGCACGGATAATACGCACCGCAATCTCTCCACGATTGGCAATCAATATTTTTCGAAACATTTTATATAACTCTCCTAACTTTTCTAACAAATTTTATCTGTAAATCTGTTAGAAGAAAATTATGATTTCAGATTTTTACATAATCATAAATGTCAATTCAGCCTGTAGCGCAATCTCTCCGTCCACTGTTGCTGTCGCTTTTCCAATTCCCAATGGGCCTTTTTTCTTGATAATCTCACATTCCATGCGAAGCTTATCTCCTGGAACGACCTTTCTTTTGAAACGCGCATTATTAATTGCACCAAAATATGCTGTCTTCCCTTTATTTTCCGGCATAGAAAGAATCGCTACTGCACCTACCTGTGCACAGGCTTCTATCTGAAGTACCCCTGGCATCACAGGCTCTCCCGGAAAATGTCCTGCGAAATATGGCTCATCAAATGTGACACATTTGTATCCCACCGCCTTCACTCCCGGTTCTAATTCCTCAACAGTATCCACTAATAAAAATGGATGTCTATGTGGAATAATATCCATAATTTCCTTTGTTGTTAACATATCGAAATCCTCTCTCAATTTATATTAAATACGGCAATTGCTAAACTCATTATTTATATCAGGATGTACAATGATAATATAGTTTTAAACAGGTACTAGTGAGCCGTCGTTACTTAGCTGATGTTTTTTATCAGCTTACGTAACGCAACGAGCGAGGTGTAGCGAAAGCGTGCCTGTGCAAACTATATTATTAGTGTACATCTTAAGTACCATAATTGGTTTCGTAATTGTCTATTTTATATGAACATCTTCTCTATCCAATAACAAACAACGGCTGTCCGTACTCTGCCATCTGCTCATTCTCAATGAGAATTTCTTTGACAACGCCATCGTACTCACTCTCAATTTCATTCATCAACTTCATTGCTTCGATAATTCCAAGCACCTGTCCCCTTTTCACCGTATCTCCCACAGATACATATGCCTCTGATTCTGGTGTTGCACTGGCATAGAATATTCCAACCAATGGTGATTTCACAACATTTCCTGAAATCTGACTATTACCAGATTGATCAGCACCACTATTCGTAATGATATTATCACCTGTCATATGTGTAATCTGTGCAGCACCGTCTGTCTGCGATGATGGTGCCATCTGAATGGCAGCTGTTCCATCTACAATCACATTGGTGCGCTCTACGCCAAGACTGAGCTTCACTTCGCCATCTTCTAAAGAGAAATTTGTCAGGCTGCTTTCTGAAACTGCATCTATTATTTTTAATATATTATCTAGCTCCATATTCATTTCCTTTCCTTACATAATCTACATTTCAAATTATGAATTTTTCAAATCCTACAATTAAGAATGCCATCGTAAATTTTCAGATTACTCTCTGAACTTTCTTACTGCCAATGTTGCGTTATGTCCACCAAATCCCAGTGAGTTGGAGAGTACAACATCCACATCACACTGAAGACCCTGACCCTTTACATAATTCAAGTCCATTTCATCCTCTGTCTCTGTCAATCCTACATTTGGATGAACATAGCCCTGCTCAATAGACTTCACACAATTAATAAATTCTACAGCACCAGCAGCTCCCAGCAAATGTCCAATCATAGACTTTGTGGAACTAATCTTTACCTGTTTTGCTGCATTTCCAAATGCAAGCTTAATGGCGCGTGTTTCAAACAAATCATTGTGATGTGTACCTGTTCCATGGGCATTAATATAATCTACATCTTCTGCTTTCACACCAGCTTCCTTCATGGCATTGGTCATAGCTCTCGCCGCACCGCTTCCATCCTCTGCTGGTGATGTAATATGAAATGCATCCGAAGAACAGCCATATCCTACGACCTCTGCGTAGATTTTCGCACCACGCTTCTTCGCATGCTCCAGCTCCTCTAAAATCACGATTCCAGCGCCTTCTCCCATGACAAAACCATTTCTGTTTTTATCAAATGGAAGAGATGCTTTCAAAGGGTCCTCTTCTGTAGAGAGTGCTGTCAAAGCTGCAAATCCACTAATTCCAATCGGTGTTATACTGCTCTCTGTACCTCCAGATACACAGACATCCAGCTCTCCTGTCTGAATACTTCTATAGGCTTCTCCAATAGAATTTGTACCAGTTGCACAAGCAGTTACCACATTGATGCTTTTGCCCTTAAATCCATAAGCAATGGCAACATTTCCAGCGGCCATATTGGTAATCATCATCGGAACAAGAAGAGGATTCACACGTCCTGGTCCCTTTTCCAGTAATCTGATATGTTCCCTCTCCATCGCATCTAAACTTCCTACGCCACATCCGATAGATGTCCCAACCATATATGGATCTTCCTGATTCATATCAAGACCTGCATTCTCCATAGCTTCCTTTGTAGCAGCCACAGCATACTGACTAAACTTTTCCATTCTTTTCGCTGCCTTAAAATCCATGTATTCCTTAGGATCAAAATCCTTCACTTCCGCAGCAAGCTTCGCTTTGTATTCTGTGGTATCAAATCGCGTAATCCGATCTATTCCCACTTTATTTTCAAGAATTCCGTTCCAGAATTCTTCTACATTCAATCCAATTGGGGTAATTGCTCCCATTCCAGTAACAACAACTCTTCTCATTGACAACTCCATTTCTATAAACATACTTCTAATCTCTGAGGAAACATCTGTAAATTTCGTAACGATTCCGTACCTTCTGAACCGTGATTAAATTTCTCAATTAATTGACATACCACCATCTACAGAGATTACCTGTCCTGTGATATAACGTGCATCCTCTGATGCCAAAAATGCTGCAGCTCTTGCAATATCTTCCGGATTTCCCATACTCCCTAATGGAATTGTGGAAAGAATTTTCTCCTTCACCGAATCAGATAATGCATCTGTCATATCTGTTGCAATATATCCTGGTGCAATCGCATTTACTGTAATCCCTCTAGATGCCAGTTCTTTTGCTGCTGACTTCGTGATTCCAATAACTCCTGCCTTGGTGGCAGCGTAATTGACCTGCCCTGCATTCCCCATCAAGCCTACAATGGAAGACATATTGATAATTCGACCACTCCGCTGTTTTAACATCTGTCTAGTTACATGACGGATTCCATTAAATGTGCCTTTTAAATTCACATTTACCACTGCATCAAAATCCTCTTCCGTCATCTTCATCAATAACCCATCCTTGTTAATTCCAGCATTATTCACTAAAATGTCGATTTTATTATACTTTTGCACAACATCTGCAATCATTTGCCCGACAGCATCATAGTCTGCGACATTACATTGATATACGCATCCCTCTGCACCAACCTTCTGAATCTCACTTAAGACTTCTTCTGCCTTCTCTTTACTGCCACTATAATTTACAACAACTGTTGCTCCTCTAGATGCCAATTCCATGGCAATCGCTCTGCCAATTCCCCTTGCTGCCCCTGTGACAAGTGCTACCTTTCCTGCTAATTCCTGTGAACTCATATACTCGATATCATCCTTTCTACCGAAATAATTCTATATTCTGTATTCTATCTATGCCTTGTGTCTTCAATCATTTGAAAGCTATGCAATTAAAGTGCTTCTTAATCTCACATACTCCTCAGCATCTTCATATTTCTCAACATTGAATGTGGTTATCTGCTCTGCAACATCCATGTCCTTTGCAATCTTCTTTACAAATCCTGTCAAAGTTTTTCCCGGTCCAATTTCTACGAATTCTGTCACGCCATCATGAATTAATCTTCGAATAGACTGTTCGAACCGAACGGAACTGGAAACCTGAGCAGAAAGAAGATTCTTAATATCTCTTTCTGTTGCATGCACATCCACATAATTTGCAGTGACATTTGCCATATAAGGAATAACCGGTGCATTCATTGTCACATTTTTTAATTCCTTTGACAGTTTTTCACCTGCCCCTGCCAGCATTGTCGAATGAAAAGGTCCACTGACGTTCAACTCAATGACACGCTTCGCACCAGCCTGCTTTAAAAAATCCATTGCATCTAGAACTTCCTGCTTCTCCCCTGAAATCACAATCTGTCCAGGGCAGTTGAAATTCGCTACAGAAAGCTGAATATCCGTCTTACCATTTGCTTTCTGTTCCTTCTTATATTGCTCTAATGCTTTTTCTATCTCCTCTGACGTCATACCAAGAACCGCAGCCATGGTTCCCTTTCCTGCGGGAACCTCGTGCTCCATAAATACACCTCTTGCTCTTACAATACGACATCCCTCATCATAGGAACACACATCTGATGCTGTTAAGGCAGCATATTCTCCCAATGAAAGCCCAATATGTACATCAGCCAGACAATTCTCCTTTTTCAGATAAAAGTACATTGCCATCTCTGTGGTATATAAAGCAATCTGTGTATATTCTGTAATATTGAGCTGATCATTATCTTCAAAACAGAGATGACTAAGATTTAATCCTGTCATTCTAGATGAAAGCTGATATGCCTGATTACTTTCTACACAGTTTTCATAAAAATCTTTTCCCATTCCGATGTATTGTGCTCCCTGTCCCGGAAACATATATGCTGTCTTTCCCATCTTCCTTATGTCCTTCCTTACTAATCTAATCTATATCATATTCACAGATTAAAACACTCTCTTAATCTCATCCATATCAGATTCATATAGATATTTCAGTTGCACACTCTAATTTATAGGTGGTCATAGAATAATTTCAGCCCGTTTCTGATAAATCTCTTTCGTCTCTGCAACTAACTCTTGAATGATTTCTTCACAAGTCTGCTCTTTTGCAATTAACCCTGCGATCTGTCCGGCCATGACTGTTCCCATCTTCACATCGCCTTCAACAACCGCCCGTCTTAACGCTCCCAGTGTCAAATGTTCCATCTCTTCAAATGGGACATCATTCTTCTCCATTTCCAGATATTCTCTTGTCATCTGGTTGCGAAGAGAACGAATTGGATGACCATTCTTACGTCCTGTGATTACAGAATCAATATCCTTTGCTGCAATGATTCGATTCTTATATTCCTGACTAACTGTACATTCCTTTGCAACTACAAATCTAGTTCCAATCTGCACTGCATCAGCTCCCAGCATCAGCGCTGCCGCCATTCCACGTCCATCGCCAACACCTCCAGCAGCAATGACTGGAATATCCACTGCATTTACCACCTGAGGAACGAGTGTCATCGTTGTAGCTTCTCCAATATGTCCCCCTGATTCCATTCCTTCTGCAACCACTGCATCCGCTCCAGCTCTCTGCATCATCTTTGCAAGTGCAACCGATGCCACGACTGGAATCACTTTCACATTGGCTTCCTTCCAACCCTGCATATATTTTGCAGGATTTCCTGCACCAGTCGTTACAACTGGTACTTTTTCTTCAATAATGACCTGTGCCACTTCATCAGCATGCTCACTTAATAGCATGACATTGACTCCAACTGGGAGGTCTGTGATTTCTCTTGCTTCCCGTATCTGTGAACGTACCCACTCTGCAGGAGCATTTGCAGCGCCAATCAGTCCAAGACCTCCAGCCTTCGATACATGTGCTGCCAGCTGTGCATTTGCAACCCATGCCATACCACCCTGGATTACAGGATACTGAATCCCTAGTAATTCCGTTATTCTGGTTTTCATGAACTTTCACTTCCTTTATTTTCTTATCATTTCTAATCAACTCATTACCAGCATCCCTGGAATGTGGAAATTTACTTCTTTTCGATATAATCCATAACTGCCTGAACTGTTGTCAGATTTTCTAATTCCTCTGATGGGATTTCTACACCGTATTCGTCCTCAAGCGACATGATTAATTCAAATAAATCTAATGAATCTGCATTTAAATCCTCTTTGAAATTTGATTCTGGTTTGATCATTGCCTCATCAATTCCTAACTGTCCTGCGATTAACTCTTTCATCTTTTCAAACATTTCTTAAATCTCCTTTTAATTTACATTTTAATTTTTAATTTCATCCAAATTGATAACTGGATGTGTGTTACAACCGGATAAGTAAGCTTCCCCAGCTCAAGCCTCCCCCAAATCCTGAAAGGATTACAAGATTACCTGGTTTTAATATATGTTCACGACTCAGCTCATGGAGCAGAATCGGTATGCTGGCTGCTGAAGTGTTTCCATATCTGTCTAGATTCATAGGAAACTTTTCAATGCTAACATGTAGTCGCTTTGCGACGCTTTCAATAATTCGTTTATTTGCTTGATGAAGAATATAATAATCAACATCCTCCGCCGATAAATGATTTCTATCTAGTAAAGTCTGAATGCTTTCAGGAACCTTCTTGACTGCAAACTTAAATACCTCCTGCCCATTCATCTGAATTGTCTGATTGGTTCTAAGTGTTCCATCTGCTGTAATTCTATCAGCTGTATTCTTGCCACAGGTTAATACCATGCCCTTATTTCCGTCAGAATGAATTTCTTGATCTATAAGTCCACACCCGTCAGACTCAGAGTTTTCCATAACCACTGCACCCGCGCCATCTCCAAAAAGCACACAGACGCTTCGATCACTCCAATCTAACTGAGAAGATAAGACTTCGCTTCCTATCACCAATGCTTTACGATAGTTTCCTGTACACATCATAGAATCAGCAATACTCATAGCCACAATAAATCCTGTACATGCAACAGAGACATCAAAGCATAATGCATGTTTCGCTCCGATTTCACTCTGTATCAAAGATGCTGTATTGGGAAATGCATATTCCGCACTTGAAGTCGCTACAATAATTAAATCAATTTCCTCTCCAGCTATTTCAGCCTGCTTTAATGCTTCTTTCGCTGCTCCTGCACCCATGGAGTAAGTTGTATCTTCTTTTGCTATTCTTCTCTGGCATATTCCTGTCCTTGTACGAATCCATTCATCGCTGGTATCCACCATCTTTGATAAATCATCATTGGTCAACACATTGTCTGGCAGATAATTTCCAGTACCTACTATTCTTGTTTTCATATTTTGTCTCTCTTATTATTTGATTATCAAACTATATATAGTTATAAAGCTTCCTTCCTTCTTTGTCAAGAATTATTTTGATAACAAAAGTATTTTCATTTATTCGAAGCTAATATTTACATAGAAAATATTTTTTGTGCGCAAAAAATCCTTACAGACGATTATTCATTTCATAGTCTGTAAGGATTTATCTACAAGGTTTTTTTTAAATATTTATTCTGTCAAATAGCTGGTGATTGCGTAAACAACCTGCCCATTATATAAAAGACGGGTCCAGCCCATATCTCCTGTTCCAGTACGCTCTACATATTCACCATTCTTAATCGTTGCTACCACTGTGCTGTCTTCTGTTGATGGAGCTGTTCGAAGGTTTGTTTCTTCCTTGGCCGTTAATTTTCCACTTGCCGCTGCAAATGTCTGTCCATTAACCACATTACTATTCACAGAGTTTCCAGTCGTAGAAGTCTCTGTGGAGGATGATGCATTTAAATCTGTTGTCAGATAGCTTGTTACTGCATAATAGGTTGATCCATTATAAATAACTCTGGACCATCCATTATCACCTACTCCTGTTCTTGTCACAACTGTACCATTCTTAATAGATGTCACAACACTTCCATCAAAGCTTGGAGCCGTTCTAAGATTTGTCTCCTCTTTTGCTGTCACAGACTCACTGACTGATGAAAATGTAATTCCATCCTCCACACCTTTCACTGTTGTTGTCTGCTGTACTGTCTCTGTTGTCAGAAGCTGTGTATATGCATAACATACCTGCCCATTGTAATTCACTCTGGACCATCCACTGTCACTGACACCTGTTCTCTTCACATAAGTCCCATTGGTAATCGTTGCAACAATACTAGAAGATGTATTTGGCTCAGAACGAAGATTTGTTTCTTCCTTCGCCGTCATGGAATCATTCACATCTGAGAATGACTGTCCAAGCTCAGCAGTATCTGCATTCACAACACCTCCAGA
>JAQUVV010000114.1 GCA_028693195.1 Lachnospira sp. | reverse complement strand
ATCCGATGAGCAAAGAGCTTCTAGCGCTGAGCAGATGTTTAAGTATATGTGTGAACAGTATCAGGTAAATCTAGAACGGTATTCAGTGAGTCATGCACTTGAAATTGTAAATATGCGTCGGTATATGGCTGCCAATTCTTATAATCGATATATGACATTTACGATTACCAATGAGGCTTCGGATGAAGCTGTTGCAGCTATTTTAGAGAATGCAGATGAACTTGTTGGAATTACGGTAGAGGAACAGTATATCAGAAAGTATGTGAATAGCATTTATTGTTCCCAGATTCTGGGATATACAGGCAATGTTTCAACATCGGAGTTAGAAGAGTTGAATGCATCTGAACCAGGGCGTTATGAAAGCAATGACGTAGTTGGTAAAACGGGCATTGAGAAAGCATTGGAAAGTGAATTGTCTGGGACAAAAGGCTCAAGAAAGGTCTACCTGGATACATTTGGACGAATCACACAGGTGGTTGATGAGACAGAATCTTCAGCAGGCCATGATGTGTACCTGTCCATTGATGTAACACTTCAGGAAAAAATATATCATGCAATTGAGGACGAGCTGGTTTCGATTATTACAGCAAATATGTCAGATGGGTCTACCAAGTTTACCTACAAGAATAATGGAGAAGATGTAGATAAAATCTATATTCTTTCTTCTGAAGTGTATTTTGCATTGATTGATAACAATATTATTTCATTGAAACAGATTGAGAAACAGAATACAGGAACGGAAGCAGAGGTCTATGGTACATTTTTAGGCAAACAGGCATCAACCATAGACTGGCTTCGTGGGGAATTGACTGGAGATGGAACTGCCTATGGTAAGCTGACAGAAGAGCAGCAGCTGTATATTTGGTATATTTATAGTGATTTATTAAAAAAACAGTCTATTTTGAATACGAATAATATAGATGAGAGTGATTCTGTGTATAAGGACTGGGAGGAAGAAAGTAATACAAGCCTAAAAGCCTTATTGACCTATGGAATATCAAAGAATTGGATTGATATGGCAACATTGACATCTGAACAGTATACGAGCCTTTCGGAATCTTATGATGCATTGGTGGAATATATTATCAAAGCATTGCAGTCGGATACAGGATTTTACAAGAAAATGTATAAATACATGATATCGTCAGGCCAGATTACAGGAAGACAAGTATGTATGCTTCTATACGAACAGGGCGTTTTGGACATGAATGCAGAGGATTCTAAGTATGACGCATTAAGTTCAGGCTCTGTCAGTGCTTATTCCTTTATATATGATGCGATATCATCAAAGAAGATTACTCCAGCACAGCTTGCGATTCAGCCATGTAATGCGTCAGCAGTAGTCACAAATCCTAAGACGGGAGAACTTCTGGCATTGGTTTCTTATCCAAGCTACGATAATAATAAGATGTCCGGAACGGTAGATGCGGAATATTTCAATCAGGTGAATAACGATAAAGCTCAGCCGATGTTAAACAAGGCAACGCAGTCAGGTACTGCGCCTGGTTCCACATATAAGCCTTTAACTTCGATTGCAGCACTGGATACAGGAGTTATTTCTACTGGAACAGCGTTTTCCTGCAGCGGTATCTTTACAAAGATTACACCAAGTCCAAAGTGCTGGCTTACTTCTGGACATGGAACAGAGACAGTAGAAACGGCAATTAGAGATTCGTGTAATGTCTTTTTCTTTAATGTAGGATATAGCATTGGATTAAGTAAGAATGGCACATATGACAGTTCTTATGCAACCTCCATTTTACAAAGATATGCAGAAAAGATGGGCCTGGCAACGAAATCAGGAATTGAAATTGATGAAAAAGCGCCGCAGGCATCAACAGAGGATGCTGTTCGAACTGCAATTGGACAGGGAACCAATAACTTTAGTACATTGAATCTTGCAAGATATGTAACAACCATTGCAACATCGGGAAAGTGCTATAATATGACATTGGTAAAGAAGATTACTGATTCTGAAGGAAATGTTCTGGAAGAACGAACACCTTCATATGAACAGGTTGAACTTGCTTCATCTACATGGACAGCAGTTCATAATGGTATGAGAATGGCGGCGGGAACGTATTCACAGATTAGTGCTTTGAATATGAATATTGCGGCAAAGTCAGGTACAGCACAGGAACGTACAACAGAATCGGATCATTCTCTTTTGATTACTTATGCACCATATGACGATCCGGAAGTATGTTCAGCAGTGGCAATTCAGCATGGATATGGATCAAGTACATCAATGGAATTGACAGCGAAGCTTTATAACATATATTATGGTAAAGAATAAAACTAAAAAAGATATGAGGTGAATAAGTTGGATAGTTCGGTAGTAATTAAAGGGAGTAAGAATGGTATTTCTGTTGTTTTAGATGGAACAATGGAATTTGATGCGCTGAAGAATCAGATTAAAGAGAAGTTCTCAAGTGCATCCAAGTTCTTTGGCGGCGCAGATATGGCAATTTCCTTCGAGGGAAGAGAACTGACTTCTGATGAAGAAAATGAAATTCTTGACATTATTTCAGAAGTTTCAGATCTTCACATTGTATGTGTCATGGAACATGACGAAAAGAAGGATGCAGAGTTTGAGCGTGCAGTACGTTCAGTGATGCAGGAGAAAAATCCGGAGCCAGCTGATTTGGAAGATCATGCAGAGTACGTGAATGTGAATGATTCAGTGGACGATAATTCGCTGGCTGCCACAGCTTTCTGTAAGGGAACACTTCGTTCAGGACAGCTTTTTGAATCAGAGAGCAGTGTGATTGTACTTGGAGATGTCAATCCAGGTGGAAAAGTAATTTCTAAGGGGAATGTGATAATTCTTGGAAGTCTTCGTGGAAATGTATATGCGGGTGCAGATGGTAATGAGAATGCATTTGTGGTAGCGTTAGAGATGAACCCAATGCAGATTAAAATTGCGGATGTAATTGCAAGAAGTGCTGACACTTCAACACGCAAAAAGTCGAAAAATAATAATATACAGCCTAAAATAGCGTATGTTGGCGAAGGAAATATCTATATTGATGATTTGTTACAGGAAGTTTTAAATGATATTATAATTTAATGAAAATATAGGTTGATTTATTTGCTAAAATTTCGCATAATTATTATATTGCATTTTTAATGAACGCATAAAAGTTTCGGGAGGAAAAGAAATGAGTGAAGTAATCGTTGTTACGTCAGGTAAGGGCGGCGTAGGTAAAACAACAACAACAGCCAATATTGGTACAGGCCTTGCAAAGCTTGGTAAGAAGGTCGTTATGATTGATACAGATACTGGACTTCGTAATCTTGATGTTGTTTTGGGATTAGAGAATCGTATTGTATATAATCTGGTGGATGTTGTAGAGGGAAATTGTAGATTAAAACAAGCTATGATTACAGATAAAAGATGCCCACAGCTGTATCTTTTACCAACAGCACAAACTAGAGATAAATCAGCTATTACACCTGAACAGATGATTAAGGTGATTGATGAAATTAAGAATGATCCAGAAGGATTTGATTACATAATCCTTGATTGTCCAGCTGGTATTGAGCAGGGATTTCAGAATGCCATTGCTGGTGCTGACAGAGCATTAGTTGTCACAACACCAGAGGTATCTGCAATCAGAGATGCAGATCGTATCGTAGGACTTCTTGATGCACATGGATTAAAAGACCATGAGGATCTGATTGTAAACAGAATTCGTATGGATATGGTTAATAGAGGTGAAATGATGTCCATTGCAGATGTGAATGACATCTTACAGCTGAATGTGATTGGTGCGATTCCAGATGACGAGAATATCGTTGTTGCTACCAATAAAGGACAGCCATTGGTAGGAGATGAATCTATGGCTGGACAGGCATATATGAATGTGTGCCGCAGAATTACAGGAGAAGAAGTAGAATTCCTTGACTTAAATGGCAAGGGGGGATTCTTTAAGAAACTGTCTTCATTATTCAAGAGTGATAAAAGGTGATTAACGGCCAGGGAGGCGTAGAGAAATGAGCTTATTGGATTTATTTAAGAAAAAAGGCTCCAGCGATGTTGCAAAGGATAGATTGAAACTATTGTTGGTATCGGATCGAGCAAACTGCTCACCGGAAGTAATGGAAATGATTAAGAATGACATAATAAAGGTCATTTCAAAGTATATGGTGATTGATGCTGAGGGGTTAGATATTCAGATCACATCAACTGAATCGGAGAATAAGAATGGTTCAGTACCTGCACTGTTTGCAAACATTCCAATTAAGGATATGCGAAACAGCGATTGATAAGGAGTAATTGTTATTATGTTTAAAAAATATCAGCTGCGTTCGTACAATTTCAGATTAGTAATTCTGGTTCTTATTTCAACCTTATTTGGAACAGCAGTGATTTATAGCGCACAACCGGACTTATTACTAAAACAGTGTTTTGGAGTTGTGTTATCGATTGCTGTTATGATATTTATTTCATTAATCGATTATAATTGGGTCATGAAGTTGTATTGGCTTGGATATATTGGATGTATCGGATTACTCCTATGTGTAGAGATATTTGGTTCATCGGGTGGTGGCGCACAGCGATGGCTGAATTTAGGCTTTGTACAGATTCAGCCTTCAGAGTTGAGCAAAGTGATTCTGATTATCTTTACTGCAAAGTTGATATCAAATTATAAAGATAAGTTGAATACATGGAAGTTCCTTGGCGTGCTTGCATTGCTTTTAGCAATTCCCATGGGACTTGTACTTGCACAGCCTTCATTGTCAACCACGATGGTAATAGGCTTGATTTTATTAACCGTTATTTATTGTGCTGGATTGAGTTATAAGATTATGGGAATTGTTATTGCGGTCAGTATTCCCCTTGTTGTAGGAATGATGCTTTATATTAGTAATCCGAATCAGATTCTTTTAAAGGATTATCAGAGAAATCGAATTATGACATTCTTTCATCCGGATGAGAATGAAGCTGGAGCATATCAGCAGGAGCATTCTGTGCAGGCGATTGGCGCTGGTCAGTTATCTGGAAAGGGATTGAATAATGATGATCCGTCTTCATTGAAAAATTCTGGATATATCGCTGAAGCTCAGACAGACTTTATTTTTGCAGTTGTAGGAGAAGAACTTGGGTTTGTTGGGTGTTGTTTCGTAATTCTATTGTTGTCAGCAATCGTAATTGAGTGTATAATTGCAGCTATAAGGGCAAAAGACTTCGCAGGACGTTTGGTGTGCTGTGGAGTGGCGGGATATATAGCATTTCAGAGCTTTATTAATATTGGAGTTGCAACGCGTATTTTGCCGAATACTGGACAGCCATTACCATTTTTCAGCTATGGATTGACTTCTCTTTTGACATTGTATATTGCAATTGGGTTTGTATTGAATATTGGACTACAGAGAAATATTGAGAGAGATGATAATATCTTTGCTGATGACTTTAGAGGATAATGCCATTCATGCATGAGAGTAGAGAATTTGCCTGCATATATTTTTAATATATGGAAAGGCTTTATATATGGGAGGATACTTATGAACATTGGATTAATTGCACACGATTCTAAGAAAAAGCTGATGCAGAATTTTTGTATAGCTTATCGTGGCATCTTAAACAAGAACCAGTTATTTGCAACAGGTACAACAGGGAGACTTATTGAAGAGGTAACGAATCTTTCTATTCATAAGTTTTTAGCGGGGCATCTCGGAGGAGACCAGCAGTTGTGTGCGCAGATTGAACATAATCAGTTGGATCTTGTGATATTCCTTAGAGAGGCAGAGAATCCACTGGCTCATGAACCAGATCCGAATAATGTCTGTAATTTATGTGATATGTATAATATTCCAGTTGCAACGAACCTGGCTACGGCAGAATTGCTGATTAAGTCCTTGGAACGTGGCGATATGGAATGGAGAGAAATATACCAGTAAAGAAGAGCTGCCATATATGAATGTGAATCATTCGTGTATGGCAGCATTCTTATAGATAGGTTCGTATGTGATTTCCTTGGAATTATCTGCTCATATCTGAGATTCTTCCATAGAGGCTTAACAGATATAATCCACAGATGCCGACAATGGCATATATGATTCTGCAGACAAGGACAGATGAGCCGAAAATAAAAGAAACCAGATTGAAATTAAAGAATCCGATTAGTCCCCAGTTGATGGCTCCGATAATAACAATTGTTAAAGCTGTGTAGTCTATTCCGTTTGATTTCATAATTTACCCTTCCTTCTTATCATTGTTAAGATGTTATTAGTTTTGACGTCTTTTACATATTTATACAGGAAATATATACTATTCAACTTGTGAATCCTTATAAGAAATGCTAAAATAAATTTATTATATTTTGCGGGTACATGTCATTTGAATTAAAGTGATGTGCAGCAGGAATGGAAGTTTTTCATGGCAAACCAGAATAATAAAGTAGTTCGATATAGAAGAAAACCGAAAGCAGCAGCAATTATTTTTGCAGTAATCATTATTTATGTGATTTGTTTTGTAGCAATGTATATGTCCAAGTCAAAGGTTCAGACATATCAGGTGGACACTGGCTCGCTAACAACGAATGTTACATTTACTGGAATTGCATTGCGGGAAGAAAAAGTATACAATTCATCATTTTCAGGAAATATTAATTATTATCAAAGAGAAGGAGCGAAAGTTAAGACGGAAGATACTGTATATACGGTGGATGAGACGGGGAGAGTTGCAGAGATTCTTTCACAGTATTCTGCAGCTGGAACGAATTCATTACCAGAATCTTCATTAGCTACGATTAAAACAACTCTGAATAATTTTAAGACCGATTATGATGGAAGCGATTTTTCTTCTGTTTATGATTTGAAAGCCGATTTGAATGCGACAGTACTTCAGGCACTGAATGAGAATTTGATGTCAAATTTGGAGTCCATTGTTGCAAGCACAGGAAGTTCCAATCTGTTTCAAACGATTAAATCAGACGCAGGAGGAGTGATTGTTTATTCTGTGGATGGTTATGAATCGTTGACACAGGATCAGTTGACTAGCAACATTTTTGATAAATCAAAATACACTAAAAACACATTGAAATCTGAGAACTTAATTGTGTCTGGAAATCCGGCATATAAGTTGATTACCAGTGAGAATTGGAATGTCATGATTCCGTTGACAAGTGAAGCAATCAATGAATATAATCTGACATCAAGGAATACAATGACAATTAAGTTTAAAAAAGATAATATAACAGCTACAGGTGGATTTTCTATTATCACCATTGACGGAAATACATATGGAAAGATTAGTCTTGATAAATATATGATTCGATATGGGACAGACCGATTCTTGGATATAGAATTAGTAACTTCTGGTTCCAATGGATTAAAGATTCCGGTGTCAGCAGTCACTGAGCAGGAATTCTATGTGATTCCAAAGGAATATCTGATCACTGGCGGTAATAATTCGGATTATGGATTTATTGCAGAGAGTTATAATGCAGAAGGGCAGTTAAGTCCACATTTTGTACAGACGAAGATATATAAAACATCGGATTCATATTGTTATGTGAATAAGGATGCATTCGATGATGGAACGGTAATCGTAAAGAGTGATTCAACCTCCAGATTCCCAATTGGACAAGTTGAGAAGTTAAAAGGAGTATTCTGTGTTAATACAGGATATACAGTCTTTGAACTGGTTGATATTATAGATCGTAATAATGAGTATTATGTGGTGAAAAAGGGAGTAAGCTTCGGTGTATCAATCTATGATAGAATTGTACTTGATGCGGAAAAATACACGGAGAATGAGATGATTTATTAAAAAAGGTGACTGAGGTTGTTGAACAGTTACAGAAAAGTATAATTAGAAATGGAAAGAGGAAACGACGATATGATAGGTGAACAGATTAGTGATGTACAAAAGAACATCACAGAAGCCTGTAAGCGTGTTGGAAGAGATGCTTCAAAGGTCCATTTGATTGCGGTAAGTAAGACAAAGCCAAATGAACTTTTAATGGAAGCTTATGATTGTGGGATGCGGCTTTTTGGAGAGAATTATGTTCAAGAATTAGTGGACAAGATTGATACACTGCCAACAGATATCCAGTG
>JAQUVV010000113.1 GCA_028693195.1 Lachnospira sp. | reverse complement strand
ATGCCTTAACATAATAGTAGTATGGCATCTCTGCTGTAACAGCCGTATCTTTATAAGATGTCGCCGTTACTGTTGCTATCTTCTTCGCACCCTTTTCTGTCTCATCATAAGAGTAACGATATACTTCATAATATCCTGTTTGATTTATGCCATCCCATTTTAATGAAACTGATGTAGCATCGGATGTAATCGATACTGTCGGCGCTGTCAACGCGGCAACCACATATGTAGGTTCCGCAATTGTTACATAACTGTTTCTGTTCTCAGTCATCTGTGTTTCACTATTTCCTAATGTTCCACACACTCTGAAGTAGAAATTACCAGCTGTTGAAATATCGTATTTGAATGACTTCTCTGTTAAACCTACTGCGATGTCTTTATAAGTCACACCATCCTGGGATGCCTGTAGCACATAACTTCCATCTCCATCACAGTTATCACCTGTCCAACTCACATTAATGAATTCTCTTGACGCATCCGCTACTGCTGAAACACTTGTGGCAACTGGTGCATCTCCCAAAGGATCATAACAAGCATTCTGGTCATAAAGTACTTCCTTAGAAGCCGTCTTTAATTCCATGTTGGTAATTGTAGCTGTCGCTCCTGCAACTGCAAATCCATAATAAAGATTGCTATTATTTCCATTATCCTTTAACAAAAGATATGATGAACTATTATACTTAAATGTTGTTGATTCAATTTTTCCATTTTCTCTTGTTGCACTAACTGTCAATCCATCTGTAGTCTTAACCACTTCAAAATGAATCTTCTCGCCCTTTTCAATTGCAACATTCGTTCCACCTGCACCAGCCATGTCTGAAGCACTCTTTGAGTAAACACCTCTTAATCCAGTGCTGTTTCTAATTGCAAGTGTTGCCATATTCGTTCCATCAAATGCACCAACAAATATACCATTATAGTTTGATGCACCACATGTATTTAGAACCACATCTGCTGATAAAGTATTCCAGTCTGTTGACTGTGGGAATACATAATAGCTAACAGAGGAATCAATTGCACCACTTGTCGTCTTCATCTGTCCACCAGTCTGTGTAAGAACAAGCTTCTGCCCTGCTGCTGTTGCATCAAGATTTGCAGCTGTTCCAAATGTTGCTACAGAAGGCATCTTTGTCTGCTCATGGACAGAAGACTTCGGTGCTTCATTTGTTACATCCATGGAGTGAATGTAGCCTGTTCCTGGAGCTGTATATGTGAACACTAATGTTGTTGCATCACCTGTATACTTAAATGAAACAGTATCTCCATCTGTAGCTGCCTTGAAGTCTACAGCATTATGATCCATTGTTCCATTGTTCATTCCAGTAGCTGTCATGATGCCTTCAGCAGCTGTATATGCACAGCAGCTGAAGTTAATTGTCGCATTACCTGCAACCTTTACTTCAATCGCATCATTATTGTTAATATAGATACCATGTGAACCATTATAGAAAATACCATTATTTCCAACAAGCTTGATCAGCTTATCTGTTGATTCTAATGTAGCCCCACCAGTCAACTTTGTTCCAGATGTGTACATATCTGAAATGATGCTCTGATCCTTTAAATTATAATCTATCACCGAGCCATTGGCTGAGGGTGTTCCTGATGCACTATTATCCTTAACAACCAATGAATATCCCGTTGGTGTTGCTGATGTATCTTTATATGCAATATCGATTGTATTATTTGCACCAACTGTTACATCGACATTATCACTCACATTGGTGATCATAGCCTGTGTCAGCATTCCCTGTCCACCACCAGCTAAATCAGCCCAGATTATACCCTTCTTTGCATTACAGATTTCGGTCTTACCATCTGCAACGGTAATTGTAGCAGCATCTGTTGCTGTTTCCCCTGATGTCACTTGAACCTGCTTCCCGTTCACATCGAATGAGCAAGTCTTCTGCATATAAGGAGTTAATGTAATATCGTCTGCTGCTGGAATGATGCAGATAGAACTAATATATGCTGTTCCATCAAATGTCAAAGTAACAGTACCTTCTGTACCTACATAAAGAAATGGAACTGCGTTGTCACCTTTACTTTTACAGTTATCCATTGTAGCATGTTTCTCAGTAGTCACGGCTCTCTCACTCTGATCAAATGAGCCTGTTTCACTCGTTGCTTTGATTTTTGTGCTACCGTTATTATTATCACCACCTACAACAATATAACAATTCCCTGCAACATTAAAAGTTAGATTATTGCCATCTTTGTATATAGTTCCATAATAATTATCTTTGTAACCAGCCCCATTTCTCGGCCCTGTCGCAAAGGACATCAAACCATATGTCCCTGCTGTCACATATGTGTTAGTTGTTGCAAAATCGAACGTATACCCTTTTCCTTTCTCTGGTGTATCCACTGTCGTACCATCAACCCATGTAATATCGGCAGCCTTCACGCTAAATAAGCCACCTGGCAGCTGTAATCCTGACAAAATCAAAGATACAACCGCTAGAATGGCTATAAAGCGTTTTCCTTTCCTTTTCATTTCTGTTTTCATATAAATCCTCCCAATCAGTAAATACTGTCAACACTTTTGCTAATTTTAGCAGTGTGTTTTTACATATTAACCGAATTGAGATTTTAAAACTACAGTTTTATTTATATATCACACAATAATACTGATTATTAAACAGGTATTTTTAAACAAATTTACCCTTGTATTTTTATGCATTATAGCAAACTCGAGGCACCGTTTTTATATAAGTTTCGTGTATTTGCCATTTTTCAAGCCATATATGGAAACCACCTGCATCAAAGATTCCACACCATTTTCCGATTGGTACTTCATTTATTATTTAATATATTTCTAATATATATGAACTATAATTGTGCCAGAATTTCTCCCCTTTTTGTTCCAGTCAAAAGTTCCTTCTGATACTGCTGATATCTTTCACATGGATATACAGAAAGAAGCATTGCTGATTCTGATGTCATCGTCAAACCAGTAATGAAAATCAACATTTCCTGTCCCATTCCAAAGGCCTCATCACAGAAATCAAATGCATGCTCTAACATCTGTCCTGCCT
This sequence comes from Lachnospira sp., assembly GCA_028693195.1. Lineage (GTDB taxonomy): Bacteria > Bacillota > Clostridia > Lachnospirales > Lachnospiraceae > Lachnospira. Next base: position 5,131 of record JAQUVV010000113.1, on the reverse strand, counting down.
TCTGGACAAGCTGGTCATTCTCTGCATCTCCCTGCTTTGTCATGTCTACCCTTTCAAACATTTTCATAAGACCGTCCAATAACAGATTCACAACACTCAGTTTTTCATCAAACTCTGCATGCATTAGTCTCGCATAGACTTCTGCTGGAGCCTGTCCTTTCAGAATCTCTTCTATGCGATAATCATCCTCATACTTTCGATATAAATCATAATATGCTGACATATCTTGAGCTGCATCGTGATTTCTGATAAATTCATAGATAATTTCCTCAGTCACTGGCAAATGTAGTTCCTCATACGTCTTTATAAGATTACTCAAATCCTCCCAGCCTCTGGCGGTCACAAACTGTAAACCATCCACATCAGCCTCTACTCTATAGAAATTCTTTGGTCGAATATCCAGATAGCTTATGATTGCAGGATGAATATGCTGATTCCTAGCATATTCCTTCCAAATGTTCAAATCCGCCTCTACATCAATTTGACGAACACGGTCTAGCGTTACCATGTCGAATTCGCGAACGGATTTGTTATATTCAGGCGGATTTCCTGCTGCCACAATAACCCACCCCTCTGGTACTTTCTGATTGCCAAATGTTTTGCACTGCAAAAACTGCAGCATGGTTGGAGTCAATGTCTCCGATACGCAGTTGATTTCATCTATAAACAGAATTCCTTCTTTCTGTCCATAATCTCTAATACGATTATAGACGCTGGCAATAATTTCACTCATGGTATACTCTGTCACTGAAACCTTCCTGCCATCATATTCCTCCTCTTTGATCATCGGAAGTCCCACTGCACTTTGTCTGGTATGATGCGTAATTGTATAAGAAACCAGACCTATATTACATTCAGTAGCAATCTGTTCCATAATCTGTGTCTTTCCAATACCTGGAGGTCCCATCAATAATACCGGGCGCTGTCTAACAGCAGGAATCTTATACTCCCCTTTCTCACCCTTTAATAAATATGCCTGCACGGTGTGCTTAATCTCTTCCTTGGCCTGTTTTATATTCATAGCTCTCTCCTTTATATTTTTCATAATCTCCATTCAATCTTATTCGCAATGCGAATGCTACACTTTATCATAGTCTTCATTCAATCTAATTCGCAATGCCCAAGGCGGCACCTGTTCCTCATCATAATCCTCTACATAAACGAACGCTGTCTTATATTTCGGTCTCTGCTTCGGATAGATTCCTCTTCCATCCGTAAAGTAAAGCAAGCCTCCAAGGTTTCTAATTATCCCTTCATCCATTAATGCATTTACATAAGAAAATGCCGGTCTAAAATCCGTATTTCCTCCACCCTGTATGGTAAACCCCTCAGCAAATTGTTTCATCTGCTCAAGATTTTTTATTTCGATATAATCCTGTACCTTTTCATCACATTGAATCACATGAATCCGACTTCCAGTAAAGTATGCATTTTCCTGCATCAAAATCGTTGCCGTCTCATTCAAGAACTTCTGTATCAAGCCACTGCTTGTGGAATAACTGGTATCCAGAGCAATCACAAACTCCTGAATTTTTTTAGATTCCTTCGTCTCCACCGGTTCAATCAATGGCATATTTCCAAAATGCTTCAGTCCATATGTATAAAAAGATAAATCGAATTCATCTGGGTCAGCCTTTAATTCCTCTTTTCGAATGGAGAACTTCTTTAAAAACTCTGAATAATTCCGTTTATTCTTCTGTGCCTTTACTGCTGCCATCATGGCACGTTCCCCATCATCAGGATCATTACCACTGCGTTCTTTTTCCATCTGCATCTGTCTTGCCCGCTGTTCCCACTCTTTTTGAATCTGTTTTTGCTCAAACTCTGACTGCTGTTTCTGCTCTTCATCAGGCCAGAAGCGATGATCATCTGTAATAAATTCCTGAGCCAATTGCGGTAGAAGTTCATAATAATCTTCTATGAGCATTCCATAGATGCCTGCCGCAGATATAATATGATTTTTTTCCATTGCATCATAAATCTTCATTCTCTTGAAGGTCAGAATTCTCTTCGTCGTTGGTTTGTTTAAATGGTCAATGACATATTCCACTGCAATATCGCATGCAACATGCCAGATATCCCGATTTCTTCCTCCTGCAATCCACAGATGTGCAAATATACAATGGAGAACAGAATGCAGATATGCTCTTGTTAGAAACAGTTCATTCTTCTTGAATAGTTCTATGGTATGTGCCGGTCCGTAATACAGATCAACACCATTGGTTGCAAACATGGTCAGTCCTTCGTTCCCTTGAAATGTAAAGCCAGACAATGCATTTCCCATGTAGCGAAAATCGGTATAAAGTCTTCCCTTCACATAATCTAATATTTGATTTCCTTTTTCTTCTTCCCACTCTGTCTGAGTCTGAATATGTGTCATAATCTGCCTCTATTTCTGTAATAATTGAATCTCCTATTATTCTGCATTATGCCTTATCCGTTTAATATCCACACGTAAACACCAAATATCAAGACAGATTTCTCTTGCCTGCATATTGAATTAACAGCGCACACCCTTCTGTCCAATTCTTCGCAATTGCTTCCTGAATAGCCGCCTTGTAATCTGCCGCCCTCAGCACACCTACTTGCCCCAAATAGTTTAATTGTTCTAAATCCTTTTTCCCTATAATATACAATAAAATCCGATGTCCGTTTTGTTCAATATATGTTTCATACTGAATTCTTGCTGAGGTCGATAATCCATATGGAACCATCAATCTATCAAGAGCCATCTGAAGCAGCACATCGAAGTTCTCCAGATTCGTTGATTTTTCAAAGATTGCGTCATATTTCTCGATATCAATCACATTATCCTTGAAACACTGTCTTGCACGATATCCTTCTCCCTCCACATTCAAGGCAAATATATGAGCAGGGCCGATTTCTTCATAACCCTCTATGTATTCTGGATAGAATAATCTTGCGATTTTCTCCTGATCACAATCTATATCTTCTTCATCACAAATGCAATTTCTATCATTTCCGCGAAATACAACTTCAACGTCCAAATTCAAACGACTTAAGATGAACTTCAATCCCGTCTTCTCATCTGCTCTTCCTCGTATGAAAATGTGATGAAGTTTTCTGCAGTTCATAAACACATCGCTATGTACCACGTCCAGTTTTGTTCCAACTTCCAATTCATTTAATTCTCTGCACTGATAAAAAGCATAGCTTTCCAGTGTTGTGACGGAATCTGGCAGAATAATTTTCTGAATATCATTTCCACACATTTCACATAATCCAAAATCCTGCTTCAATTGTTCCTGAATCAACTTATTTTCTTCCTCTGATAAATGTCCATTTTCCGCGAAGCAATAAGAGCCCACCGTTGTTACGATTTCCCCTTCAATCTGTTCAGGAATGATGACAACGGGATTCGTTGCAAGAACTCGCTTGATTCGAATTTCAATATCTGCATCGCCCAAATGATCACTTTGCTCTTTTGCTGGTAATTTGAGATCACTACTTATATTCTCGTACAAAATCCATATATAATCATTCATCTGCAACATTTTATTATAAAAATCTATCTTTGCCAGCATTTTTGCTCCTTCTTACAAAGCGTATTTCTCTATTTTTACAATCTTTTATTTTTACATATTTCATCAATATTCCAGATAATATTTTATCTATCTAGTCGTATTTTCACTATATTGTATAATATATTATCTATTTTATTCTACATCTTTCTATCAGAATCGTCACTAAAATTTTTGAGAATAAATTTTCCATTTGTTTCAAATACTAATGCATCATAATGAATGGAGATTTATCAATGACAACTCAAATCAATCTTCCTCTTACAAACGGAAAAGAATATTACGAAATCCGCCTAGAAAGTATCGGCGGTTTAGGGGCAAACCTATGCGGTAAAATGCTGGGCGAACTTGGTGCTCTTTACTTAGGACTGAACTCCTCCAGTTTTTCCAGCTATGGTTCAGAAAAGCGAGGCTCTCCCGTAAAATCATTTATTCGATGGTGTGCACCTGAAAAAGAATTACGAATCAACAGTCCTGTCACACATCCTGATATTCTAGTCATCTTTCATGAGGGCTTAGTTGGAAAATGTCCTGTATTAGACGGAATCACTCCAACCACTCGAATCATCTTAAATACCCCTTTATCTCCAGAAGATGCTGTACAAAAGTATGGAATATCTACAGGCATTTTATACTGTATCGATGCACTTTCCATTGCTATGGAATCCAAATCTCGTATTAATATGATTCTTCTAGGAGCAATTGTCAAAGCTTCTGGATTCATTCCTCTGGAGCAGGCTAAAAGGCTATGTGAAGAAACAATTGGTAAGAAGTATCCTGACATGATTCAAGTCAATCTGCAGGGAGTTCAACAAGGGTTCGATTCTGTCAGTGAGAAAACACCCATTATCATTTCTGATTTCTCTCCAAGCGAACATGACTCTTCAAGCACAGGACATCATAAAGCACATAAATTCAGTCAAGCAAACGTATCTCAAAATCAGACAATGCACACTCCTGCTTCCTCTTATAATGAGTATGTATGGGGCTGGAAAAATGCGCCTATAGGTGGCGTCAATCCACGCTTTGGAAGTACCGTATCCAACGACCTGTCTCCTTCCAGAGAAGGTTATATTCCACTTTTCATCGAGGAACGTTGTATTAACTGCGGGTTATGTGACTCCACCTGTCCAGATATGGTGTTCCAGTTTCATCCTGGCATCTATAAAGACAAGCCATCCATGATTAATGGCGGACTGGATTATTATCACTGCAAGGGATGTCTGCGCTGTGTGGAAATCTGTCCAACCAATGCACTGGTACAGGCTTTAGAAAAAGATTACCCCGAGAAACCACGTTTTGTTCCAAATGAGGACTTACTCCCTGATGCGATTGATTATGAGAAAACTGCACCAAATCCTTGGATTACCAGTGATTCTTACTTGACAGAGAAGCGTGTGGATGGCGGGATTCTATAAATAAATACGGAACTATTATGAAACACATGAAAAAATTAAAATAATCGGAAAGGATCTATCATGGAAAAACAAAAAGTCTTTTACGAAAGTGGAAATGAACTGGCTGCCTATGCCGCAAAGCAAATCAACTACCATGTAATGGGCTATTATCCCATCACTCCCTCCACTCAG
>JAQUVV010000112.1 GCA_028693195.1 Lachnospira sp. | reverse complement strand
GTCTAGAATACAGATGCGCCATGTCAACCTGCTCTGACAATGTCAGTTGCTTTCCATTTTCAACCCATGCCGCCACATCCATCGTCTTTAACACCAGATAGCCAATCACTCCATTCTTGACCTTCAGCAATACGTTGATATCATTGACTGCATCCAGAAAATACCTGTAAATATAATACATCAGCAACTGTTCATACTCAAACTGCCGGTCTGCGTAATAGGTATCAAATTCCTTCTCCAGTTCCTTCCATGTATTCCCTATATTTTCTTGTTTTTCTAATTCAATTTTGCAAAAGAATTTCTTCACGAGTTCAACATATTTGTTCCAATCTGGATTAATGACTTCCATCCCCTTAAATCTATGGAAATATGTTGGCAAAATCTTCTGTGCACCATTTTCCTCTTCTTTATCTATTTCCGATTTCTCATGATGATACTTCTTCTTTAATTTCATAAGAAGCTTTTCACAATATTCATCATCACCAAACTGATTAATAACATTTGCAATCAGATCATCCCGATCTGCATCCATCTTTTTCTGAATTCTCACAGTCATCTCTAGCAAAAGCACACAACGCTCCTTGATAGACAATTCATCAAGCTGAATAATGCTGTATGCACATTCTCTTGCCGCAGATAGCATAAAGAATAACTGGGGATCAATATCGTTATAAGTCGTTGGAAGCTCATCATTCTCTTCCACTGTAAATGTAAGCTTCTTTCGATACTGAAACATCAATTCTCCCGCAGTCTTACAAGATGGCGCAATTCCTATCTCTCTGATATTCCCATATTCATTGATAAATCTAGGAAATTCCGCACAAGTCTCACACAGCTGATCTTCCCCCAGCTCTATAAATAAATCGCATAAATTCTCATCATTTAGGAATGGACATCTTCCAGCCTTTAATGTAAATGTGCATCCACCCTCTTCCGACGGCACCATCACACTTTTTAATCGCTTGCCAAATGTTCCTTTTACCTTTTTATATGTTCTATAGGACTGCTCATCTACATCCACATCCCAGCCAGCACAGCATGTATCCGTGCAATCTCCGGCGATACATTTAAAATCTTTATAATACTCTGGTGTTCTAATCTTCATATTTTGCCTCATGCTGCGACTGTTTTTAGGAGTCGCAATACTTCTTTTTCTATCTTAATTTAATTATTGTACTATATTTCCGTATGTTTTTAAACAGACAGATACAAAAAAGGACCTATCGCACCAAGATGTTTATTCTGGCTTCGTGCGACAGATCCTGTTTTATTACTATTATTTAGACAATTATAGATTCAGATTTTTCTTCTTTGTGTTGATTAATGAATATATGGATACTACTGTCATTCCTACATAAACTGCAGCTGCTGCCATATAGGAAAATACTGTCCACAAATTTCCTGAAATATAGGATGTAACATAATCCATATCCACTGGATAAATCAGATTTATTTCCGTATATCTACTAGCACCCATATAAGTTATATATGAAATAGAAGGTGCTGAATACCATATTAGAATTAATGCTGCTCCCAGCACAATAGACCGGATAATTAATTGATTTCTAGTTACAGATTTTCTTGCAACAAAATTCATAACAAATGCTGCGATTGATAGAATCAAAAAGACCATATAATCCATAGCCAGCGATGCTGATAACGCCAGAACCTCATAATCTCCCAGCACATCCACAGATGTCTTCATTCGAAAGAATCCTCTTACTGCATTAACTCCTGTATATGTTGCTATAAAAATAATAATTCTTAACGCAAGATTCCTGCGTTTCAGTCTTTTTTCATTCATAAATATCCAATCTTTCTATAATAATTCTATAAGTTCTACTGTTTTTCGTAAATTGGGGCCCCTGTCTGTGTATCATATCCTACAATTTGGGGCTGACTTGGCTGTGTTGGCTGGTTATATGTTGGTGCTGCCTGCTGTACTGGCTGATTATATGTTGGTGCTGCCTGCTGTACTGGCTGATTATATGTTGGTGCTGCCTGCTGCATTGGCTGATTATATGTTGGTGTTGCCTGCTGCATTGGCTGTCCGTATGGCATATTAGGTGTCTGTCCATAAGGCATCTGCTGCTGATATCCTGCATTCTGCGCGGATGGCTTAGAAACTAATGATACAATTGATGTAATTGAAAGTACAAAAAATACTGCTGCAGTTACAAACATAAAGATAATTGCCATCATATACTTTTCTTCAAAAGTGCTGCTGTTATTCAACATTGTATTGTTCATCAAAGATGAATATAAATCTGTATCGCCACTCAAATATCTCATCATCTGATATGCAGTAATCACTGCACTGATTGAAATTATATCTAATAAAGCCATAATACCAATAAAAATTGTTCTAAATATTGATGCTACCGCACTGGTACACTTAAAGCAGATGATACTAAATATGAATGACACAACTGCAAGTCCTGTCATAATAAAGTATCCTATACTTGACTGGATTACCATTCCTGCCTCTTCACTATTGCCGTAGTACATAGAATTCATTGAAAATGAACTGTCTGCCACCCTAAATCCAAAAATCAAAAATACAACTGATGCAAATAATGCTGCAAAAAATGTAGCAAACACTAATATTCTGAACACTGTGTTCAGCTTTCTGTTTCCCTGTTTCATATCATTTCCCCTTATCATATTTTATTATGTATAAATACACATATCTATATATTACAATATCTGACACAAAATACAATATTTTTTTCTAAAACAGTTATTTACCATAATTCAAATACAGTGTATAATTCAAACATTGAATATATTTTCAAGGCAATATATATAAGGAAAGGAATAACCAATGAAAACACGAACAAATAAGTTTTCACGTTCACTTGCGTTCATCCTCTTGACTGTACTGTGTCTTTCAGCCTTAATGCTTACCTCCTGTGGCAACAAAAAGGTGATTGAAAACAAAGTATTTTCAGTAGATGATCTGGAAGGAAAATCAATCGGTGTTCAGTTAGGAACCACCGGAGATATTTACTGTTCTGATTATGAAGGTGATGAAGCCGGAACAATAGTGGAACGTTACAACAAAGGTGCTGACGCTGTTCAGGCCTTAAAGCAGGGAAAGATTGATGCAGTAGTCATCGATGAACAGCCTGCCAAAGCATATGTCAATGCAAACCAGGAGTTGATGATTCTTGATGAGGAATTTGCTTTAGAGGAATATGCGATTTGTATTTCTAAGAGCAACTCTACTTTGAAGAATTCTATCAACGAGGCCATTGAAGCTCTGAAATCAGAAGGAAAGATTCAGACTATCATTGATAATTATATCGGTGAAAACGCTCCAAAGACTCCATACACTCCAACATCAGACGGAAAGAATGGCGTCCTTAAGATGGCTACCAATGCCTACTTCGAACCATATGAATATTACAATAATGGTTCCGTAACCGGAATCGATGTTGATATCGCCAATTCCATCGCAGATTATCTTGGAATGAAGCTTCAGATAGAAGATATGGAATTTGATTCTATTATCACTGCTGTTGCCTCTGGTAAAGTAGATATGGGTGCTGCCGGTATGACTGTCACAGAAGAACGTCTGAAGAATATTGACTTCACAACCTCTTACACAACCGCAAAGCAGGTTGTTATCGTAAGAAACAATGATGCAAATCTTACAGGACAGAACTTTATCGAGAAGTTCAAGCAGGACTTTGTACAGGACGGTCGTTATCAGTATCTATTAAAGGGATTCTTAAACACACTGATGATTGCCGCATGTGCAGCTATCATGGGTATCGTGATTGGTTTCCTTGTTGCAGTTGTTCGCTCCAGCCATGATAAGACTGGAAATATGAAAATATTGAACTTCATCTGTAACATTTACCTGACTGTAATTCGTGGTACACCTACCATGGTTCAGCTGCTGATTATCTACTACATCATCTTTGGTTCACTTTCCGTGAGCAAAGTACTTGTAGCAATCTTAGCATTTGGTATCAATTCCGGTGCTTACGTTGCTGAAATCTTCCGTTCTGGTATTATGTCAATCGACAACGGCCAGTTCGAGGCTGCACGAAGCTTAGGATTAACATACCGCCAGACCATGATTAGTGTCATTCTGCCACAGGCATTTAAGAATGTATTACCTGCCTTAGCAAATGAATTTATTGTCCTGTTAAAAGAAACCTCTATCAGTGGTTACATCGGATTAAACGACTTGACTCGTGGTGGTGATATCATCCGAAGCATTACATATGATCCATTCCTGCCATTGATTGGTGTTGCTATTATCTATCTTGTACTGGTTATGATTCTTTCATCACTTGTAAAGAAACTTGAAAGGAGATTAAGAAGCAATGAGCGATAATAATGAAAATGTAATTATAGAAATCAAGGATTTGAAAAAATCTTTTGGTGATCACGTTGTTCTGGAGAACATCAATACAACAATCCGCAAGGGAGAAGTTATTACCATTATCGGTCCATCCGGCTGTGGTAAATCTACTTTCTTACGTTCTATCAATCTATTAGAGGAACCAACCGACGGACATGTATTATTTCACGGTACAGACCTGACAGACAAGAGTGTGAATATCAACGAACTTCGCGAGAAGATTGGTATGGTATTCCAGCACTTTAATCTGTTTCCAAACATGACCATCAGAAAGAATATCATGCTGGCACCTATGAAGGTTGCACATATGAGTGAAACTGAAGCTGCAAAAAAGGCCGATGAGCTGTTAGAACGAGTTGGTCTTTCTGATAAAGCAGACCAGTATCCAGACATGTTATCCGGTGGTCAGAAGCAGCGTGTAGCTATTGCAAGAGCCATGGCTATGAATCCAGAAGTAATGCTCTTCGACGAGCCTACTTCCGCACTTGATCCAGAAATGGTCGGTGAAGTTCTTGCCATCATGAAGGAACTTGCGAAATCTGGTATGACAATGATTATTGTTACTCACGAGATGGGATTTGCAAAGGAAGTTGCTTCACGTTGTATGTTCTTCGATGGAGGACATATTCAGGAAGAGAATGCCCCAAAGGAATTCTTCGAGAATCCAAAGAGCCCAAGATTACAGGAATTCCTGTCAAAGGTTCTATAATATATCAGAATAAGCACTAAATTAAAAGAAGTCGCTACTATTTCTCATTATAGTAGCGACTTCTTATTTTATTTATTTAACTCGAAGCTTACAATCTTGAATGCAAACGGACTGCTCGCATTCTTTTCCACCTTCAATATGTATGAATAGCTTCCTTTCCCTGTAGCTCCTATGGAAGCAGCATATGTAGCAGTTCCCTCAATGGTACATACTCCTCCTTTTTCCTGAACATGCATTGGTAAGTTCGCCGTAATAGATGACGATGCATCCTCCCATTCAAGCATAAATACAATGTTGTCTCCCTGCAATTCTGCAGATTTACTTACATCTACTTTTGTTGTAAATACACTGCTTAAATAATCACTGACCACCTGCTTGTCCGCAACGAACTGTACTCCACCATATTGGGGTTCTTCCTGCTTTGCCATCTTTGGAATAAACACCTCTAAATCAATATCTGTAGCCTCATTTTCGCACATCATAAGCTGCAAGAAATACATTTGATCTTCAATGTTTGCCGTATCGAATTTCTTATCTACACTGGCTGCACCAATTAAGTATACAAGCATTGTGTAGACCTGATCATATTCTGTTGCAGTAAATGTATATGTCTGTTCCGTCTGATTTACAGTGGTATTCTCAGAAGTATTGACCTCACGAGTAACGTCCTGAACAGTCTCCTCTACGCTCTGATTTCTCTGTTCACCATTACTATTATTTGCCATATAAATTGTTCCTGCCACCATCGCACATACTGCAACGCCTACTACCGCGCCAATTACCTTTGCTTTTACAGATGCCGTCGCAATTTTCCCAATTAGGGAAGTTGATTTGCTAGCTGGCGTAGTACCACTTCCTGCCAATGTATGATTCGTTGCTGCCGCTCTGGTCTCCGTACTCTGTATCTGTATCGTCCACTTTGCCGGAACAATAACTGATTGAATCTCATTCCTGAACAAGAACAACATAAATGGAGCAACGCTGTAAAGTTTTGTGCCATTTTCCTTTTCCATTCTAAGTACAGCATCCTTGATCTTTGCCTTGGCTCTCGAAAGATTTGTCTTTACCGTATTCTCTGGAATTCCTAAATCAATCGCAATCTCTGACTGCTTCATATCATTATAGTAATAATCTATCACACAGATTTTTTGCATAACTGTAAGTTCTCTGTCGATAATTTCTCGAATCAATCTCTGCTTCTCTTGATTATCAATGATATTCTCAGGAATAAAGGCTTCATCGTCTGGTATTTCAGCAAATGTTCCTTCTCCATCTTCATCAAATAAAAGCTCTCTTCTATTCTTACTAAAGAATGCATAACATTTTCTCGTAGCAATGGTTCCTGCCCATGCAAGAAATGCATCTAAATCATCCAGTTGTCCTATACTTCTTGATATTTCAAACATGGTGTCCATAAAGATATCCTGAACAGAATCTTCCTCGTTATAATTACCACTGGCAATCTTGCGGATACACACATAGATATAATTCTTTGATTCTTCATAAATTGTGTTAAATGCCTGCTCATTTCCTGTGTTCTTATATGTTTTCACCGCTTGTTTTAATGTATCTTTCACTTCAATTCTCATATATTCACCTTTATCCTTCAGCTTTCTTTTTTATTTTACATTGAACTTCTATATTTGTCAGTTATTTCTTTTCAAATTTTTTATTTCGAGGTCAAAGATAATTCTAGATTTCTTCTCTTCTATAATGCCATCAGAGATTTCTTCTCCCGTAATGTGCACATGCTGTCCAACCTTTATAAATATATAATCCTTTACTGCCTGCACATGGTAGGATACGATCATATATTTTTTTCCCCTGCTCCTTACAACATATATGCAATATTCCATTGGATTCTTTGGTTCATCTATAACAATTCCATCAATTTCAACTTCCATCTTTCCCCCTTTTCTTAACCAAAATACACTCTATAAACATATAGTCCGTTGGGGTTTGTTCTTGTGTGTTCAACGTAGAAATATTCAAATCCGTTCCAATCATAAGATTCTTTCATATCAAGTGCGATTGCATTCACATCCTCGAATTCATATACCAATTCTCCCCAACCCATTCCACCTGATGGTCCGTACTTTTCTACTGCTTCTGGAAATACTTCCGGATAATTCTTAAGTCCAGTTGCTTTAGCGGCCTCCGTAATCTGAACACGAACCTCTTCTGCTGTGTATTTCCAATTATATTCTGTTACACCATAATAAATTGTTACATATAAATCATTTTCACTCTCACCCGTTACGACTGGATAATAAGTGTTGTATCCCTGGGCCTGCATTTTCTCTAACATCATCTGAGTCTTTGATTCTAATGTTCCTTTTCTGATATTCGTTCCTGTGGATCCATATATTCCATAATCTCGCAAACGATAAGATGGTGTCGCATTCTGATCCAGTAAGTTCTGTAACTGTCCGGCTGAATAAATGTTTACAAACTCACTATATCCCTGGCTTCTAAATGTATTATCAACATAAGATAACACCTGATTGGCAGTATATCCTCTCTGCGCTGTTGCTGCCGCATTGAACGTTTCCCCTGATTCTTCTACATTAGCACCATCATTTGAAGCTTCTTCCCAAAACTGTGATTCTATTGTTTCAACTTCCTCACCTGCATCCTCTTTCGTGTTTTCTGTTTCTTCATTTATTTCTTCAGTAATATCTACTTGTGATTCTATTGTCTCATCCTTTATTTTTGCAGCTTCTGTAGTCTCTTCATTCACTGCCTTGGCCGCCTCCGTCGTAACTGCCACACTGACTTCTTCCTTGTTCCCACTGTTCACATTTCCACAAGCCATCATCTGTATTGTTATCCCAATGACCGCAATCATAACCACCATCTTTTTCTTCCTCATTTTTCTCATTGTTTTCCTTCCTTTCTGGTATAACTTTTTGTTTTCTTATACTTAATAGAGAACGCAAGTTTCAAAAAGGTTTCAAATTTTTAAATTAATCATGACCACCAGCTCAGCTGGTGGTTTGCTCTGCGGCTATAAGCCTGTGGTACTAGCTAGCTCTAAAGAGCCTTTGAAGAGTTCGCCAATTGCATAGCATCCACAGGCTAGCCCTAAAGGGCTT